>JBBRUN010000110.1:0-12482 GCA_038247765.1 Gemmatales bacterium
AGTTCCGGATCGGGGTCGGGGATCTTGGCGTTGGTCTGCCCGAAGGCGACCGTGGAGAAGTGCAACGCCGCGGCCAAGGAGAGCCAAAGTTTCATGGTGGGTCAACCGAAGAGAGGGTTTCGCGGTGAATAGTGTTGTAGCGGTCGAGTCGAGGAATCATCAGGCGAAGACGTCTGCAACGGCTTGGCCCCGGCTGATCGGCAGTGGCCGATTCAACGCATCGCGGATTTCCGTCTCCGGGTCGATCCCGAGCGCTTCGAACATTGTCGCGGCCAAGTCTTCGGGTGTCACCCGGCCTTCGGTCGGTTGTCCGCCTTGCTTGTCCGACTTGCCGAGCACGAAGCCGCCCTTCGTCCCGCCGCCCGCGAGTACCGCGTTGTAGCACGCCGGCCAGTGATCGCGGCCGCCGTTGGAACTGATCTTCGGCGTGCGCCCGAACTCGCCGACCCAGACGACGAGCGTACTGTCGAGAAGTCCGCGCTCGCTCAGGTCGTTGACGAGCGCCGGCAGGGTGCGGTCCGTGATGGGCATCAGTTCCTTCAACCGATCCGGGACGCTCTCGCCCCGGAAGCCGTGGTAATCCCAGCCGTTGCCGGCACCGCCGATGGCCCGGGCGAAGTAGACGTTGACGAACTTCGCTCCCGCTTCGACCATCCGCCGGGCGAGCAAGCACGACTGCCCGTAGGTCGTCCGGCCGTAGCGGTCGCGCGTCTCGGGTTTCTCTTTCGACAGGTCGAAAGCCTCCTTGAACTTCGGCGAAGTTAGCATCGCCACGGCTTTCTGATACGATTCGTCGACACCGCGGGCGATGGCCGATTGCTCGAGCAAGTCGGATTGGCCGTCGATCAACTTCAGCATTTCAGTGCGGCTGTTCAACCGCGCGGGCGTGATGCCGTCGGGCAAACTGAGTTCGGGGAGCTTGAAGTTCTCGCGGTTCGGGTCGTCGGCTACGAATAACGGATTGTGCGACTTGCCGAGGAAACTCGCCTGCTGCCCCGGTGTGATGGAACCATCGGCGATGACGTGCGGAAACGACACGAACGTCGCGGCTCCCTTGGCTGCCGGGGCGAACTTGCTGACGATGCTGCCATAGGCGGGGAACAGATCCTGCGAGTCGCGGAGGCGCTGGTCGTCCGTCGGCGGGGCCATGCCCGTGAGGCTGTAGTAGCCCGCCGAGTTGTGGTTGTTCATTTTCGTCGTGTGCTGCATGCAGCGGATCACCGTGAGCTTGTCAGTGATCTTCGCGATTTCGGGCAGTTTCTCGGCGATGAACAGCCCCGGCGTCTTGGTCGCGGTCGGCTTGCCGAACCAACCGCGGACGTTGTCCGGGGCGTCGGGTTTGGGGTCGAAGGTTTCGTGCTGTCCCGGCCCGCCCCATTGGTGCAAGAAGATGACCGCCTTCGCCCGCGCCTTGGACTTGGCCCGCTCGGCCGATTGCAGAAACTGCGGGAAGCCCATACCGAGAAGCCCCGCTCCGCCGATACTGAGGGCGACTCGGCGCGAGGGCTGCAAGGGCGGGAGCATGGCGATTTCCGAAGAGGGCGATACCGCTGATTCTAGCAGGCGACGGGATTGCCTGCGATCCATTTTGCCGCGTCGGCTGACGCCCACCGCTCGGTTGCGTTGTTCGCATCATTCTTCATAACTCCCGGCCGCGAGGTCGATCGCCGGCTCGGCCGTAGGCCAACGCATTCGATCTGTCAGAATCGACATCCAGCCGCTCAGCAAATCTTCGAGCACCGCCCGCGTCAACGGCGGGTAGAGCACCCACCGGCAACCGAGGTCGAGCAGCACGGCCGTCCAGTCCGGCTGATGATCCTCCGGCATCTTGGCGTCGCTCACGGCGACAACGGCGACTTCCGGATGATCCTGCGCCAGCAGCACGATCAATTCCGCCAGCTCGGGGCGGAGGTCGCGCCAATCGAATTGCAAAAGGGCCACGCTCGGCCGGCGATCGTCGAAGTGACCGGCGAAGGCCCCGAGTTGGCGGACTTCGCGCAGCAGCCAGCGGTGATCGGCGATGAACTCGCGCAGTTGGTTCCCGAGCCAATCGTCGGGCGCCAAGACCACAATTTGCGGGGCTTTCATCGCGGTGGCTCCGGCGGCCAAGCGATCTTCAAGGCTTCGAGGCGACGGGCCAAGCGGGTGCGAAAGATCCCGAGCTTCGCCGCGGCGTCGGTGATGTGGCCATCGGTCGCGGCCATGGCGCGCAAGATCATCCGCCGTTCGACCGATTCGAGAATCGCATCGAGGCCCGGAGCTTTCCGGGGCGTGTACGCGCTCGATTCAATTAGGAATCGCTCGCGGATTGATCGCGGCAAGTGCGCCGGTTGGACCGCAGTCCCACCCGCGCGGCGGAGGGCATCGTGCCAGACGCCGGCGAGCTCGTGGAAGTTCCCAGGCCACGAATAGGCTCGCAGCACCTTCAGCACATCTTCGGCCGGGGCGGTCGGGGAAGGTGCGATCCGCCCGAGGAATTCGGGCAGTTCGTTCAGCCGCTCCCGCAACGGGGGGATGCCGACTTCCAGCGTGGCGAGGTGAGTTTGGAAGCGCGAGATGAGCGCGCCCGAGGCGACCGACTCCGCGACAGCCGTGGGCGATCCGCAGATCAGGTGCGGGCCATTCGCCGAAGTGCACCACTCAGCGACGCGGGTTTGCAAATCGCGCGGCAACCGCGCCGGGTTCTTCAAATAGAGCGTGCCGAGCGTGCGGATCGTGGCCAATCCCCCTTTGCCGAAGAGAATGCCTTCCAGCAAATATGGCTGGAGCCCGGCGCACTCGAGCGCGGCGAAGTGCCCATGGTTAGCACCATACATTGTCCGCGCGAGGGCCTCTTTGCCGGTGCCCGCTTCCCCCGTCAGCCATGTCGGCGCGCGATGCTCAGCCGCCCAGCGCAATTGCGATTGCAGCCTTTGCAGCGCGGGCGAGTCGCCGAGAAGATCGAAGGTGAAGTCTTGGGAGCGTTGATGGCGGAGGGTTTCGAGAATCGCCGGGAGCTTCACCGCACCGCGCGGTCGCGCTTCCCCCACGACATCGAGCAGGCCGACGACTCCGAGGATGCGTTCGCCCCGGCCGCGCAGCGGGAAGAAGGCCAGATCCCACCACGGCGGGCCGTGCTCGATACCGGGCGCAGCGCGACGGACGCGGGCCGATTCCCCGCGCCAGACTTCGCGCGGCGGCGCCAGCGTCGCCCAGAGTGGGGATGCCGACGTTCGCGTCTCGGAAAACTTCGTCCCGCGCAGCGGGGCAAAGGCGACACCCGCGGCGGCTTCCCACGCCGGGTTGGCGTAACGCAGTTGCCGGCGGCCGTTGACGACGAAGATCGCCGAGCGCGAGCGGCGGAACAGCGTGCGCCATTCGAGGTCGCGCGGCTTCGGGGCCGGTTCGGGTTCGGGGGGTTCGTTCGCCATGCGTCGATCATCCTATCATGACGGCATGGCCGAACCGACCGCGACCGCCTCGATCCTCCCCGAAGCCTCCTTGGCCGGCCGCGTCCTCCGCCTCGCTTGGCCGGCGCTCTTGCAGCAGTACACGTTCTTCTTGATTCAACAGTACGATCAATTCCTGGCTCGCTATTTTTCCGAGGAGCACCAAGCGGCACTCACCACTGCCAACTACCTCTATTGGTTCACCAGCAGCTATTCGGTCATCGTCAGCGCCGGGGCGACGGCGCTCGTCGGCCGGTGTTTCGGGGCCAAGGATTACACCCTCGCCAATCGCGCCGCGGGACAAGCCTTGGTGCTCGCGGTGGTCTTCGGCAGCTTCGCCACGGTCACGGCGTTCCTCGGCCTGAGCACGCTGATGGACGCGATCCGACTGCAGAACAACTCGCCGCAGATCGCGGCCCAGTACCTGTACCCGCTCGCGGCGATCCTCGTGCTGCAGATGATCGAGACCGCCGGTATCGCCTGCCTCGTCGGCGCCGGGGATACCAAGACTGGCCTCGCGGTGCTTGTTGGCGTGGCTCTCGTCAACGTCCCCGTGGCGTGGGCGCTCTCCGGCGGGGCCGGGCCGGCGCTCGACTTCGGCTTCACCGGCATCGCCATGGGCACGGCCGTGGCGCATTCGCTCGGCGGGCTGACGATCCTCGCACTGCTGTTGCGCGGCCGCTCCGGGTTGAAACTGAGCTTCGCACTCTTGGTTCCGGATCCCGAAATACTCAGGCGATTGCTGCGCGTGAGCATCCCGGCGGCGGTCGATAGCTTGTCGATCGCCTGTTGCCAGCTCTGGTTTCTCAGCATCGTCAATCGCTTGGGCACCGTCTCCGCCGCGGCGCACGGGATCTCGCTGCGTTGGGAAGCCCTCGGTTACTTGGCGGGGGCGGCATTCGGCGCCGCAGCGTCCGCGACCGTCAGTCAGAGCCTCGGGCAGATGCGGCCGGAACTCGCCGCGAAGTTCGGGTGGTCGTCCTTCGGGCTTGGCGGAGGGTTGATGACCGCGATGGGGCTGGTCTTCTATTTGTTGGCTTGGCCGATGTGCGAACTCTACAGCCCGGGCAAACCGCAGGTGACCGAGCTCGCGGTGGTGGCACTGCGGACGATCGCCTTCGCGATGCCGGCGGTGGCCGCGTGGATCATTTTCACCGCGTCGCTACGGGCCGCAGGCGACACCCGCGTGCTGGCTCTTTTTTCGTGGACGGGGTTCTTGGGAGTGCGAATTCCACTGGCGTTGTGGCTCTCCCAAGACACGGTCGATCTCGGACCTCTCGGCGTGCACGCCGGCCTCGGTTGGGGTTTGGCCGGGGCGTGGACGGCGATGGTCTGCGACCTCTACTTTCGCGGAGCGTTATTCGTGTGGCGTTGGGCCAGCGGCCGGTGGAAGTCCGTGAGGGTTTGATCCGTCTGGTGTGTCCGACGCGCCGGCGAGCGAGTCCATGGTCGAGGTCGTTCCTTGGTTCGACCCGGCGGTTGCGACTCTAACTGACCTGTCGAATGACCAGGCCGTGGCGCGGCGGGGCAATAGGCATCGATAAGGCTCTCTCCCCACCGATGCTTCTTTTTGTGGCCGAAGTGCGAACCGACCTAGTTCACGCGGGTATCGACGCGCTCGGGCTTGCCGAGGAGCGCCTTCTTGATGGCGCGGATCCGGCTCATCTTCTTGCGGCTGCGGATTTCGCAGGGCTTCTCGTAGTATTCGTGGGCGCGGAGTTCCTTCTTCATGCCGCTCCGTTCGATCAATTTCTTGAACCGGCGCAGAGCCGCTGCAATCGGCTCCCGGTCGTGCATCCGCATCCGCAAACCCATACCGTCTCCTAAAGGCAATGGCGACCGCGTTGGCGCGACCCCGGTTGAGAGTCCGTCATCATACTACGTTTCGGCGAGTTGGGAATCGGAAATCGGCAGGCTCGTTGCGCCGATTTCCGATTGCGCCGGTTTGGCCACCGGCGGACGAAACGGCCTGGGCGGTTTCGGCGGCGGCGGCGGGCTCAACGTGCGGGCCAGTCGCTCCGCTTCGCCTTCGTTGTCGATGTTTTCGCGCACCAACGTCAGCTTACCGGGTCGGGACAAATCGAGGGCGCTCCATTCCCCTTGAGTGCAGATCGCGTTGATGTCCGGCATCTTCCCCACGGCCTTGATCGTGTACACGACCCACGCCGTCGGTTCCTCGGCTCGCATCGCGCGCCCTCCTGGTTGTGTGGAACCCGGTATCGTACCAGAATCTGCCGCCGGCGCATCGATAAATACGGGGAACTTATTTGAGCCAACTTTAGGTTTTAGGTTTCGGTCATTCTGCATACCCCCCCTGCTGAAAGCAGCGAAAGCAGCGAAAGCAGCGAAAGCAGCGAAAGCAGCGAAAGCAAAACCGAATTGCGGGTCGTTGTGCTCGCTCTCCAAGGGTTTCGCAACGATTCTTGGAATTTCTTCCCCACGAGCTGTTTCGTAGGTCACGCTCGGCGTGACTCCGGCGAGAATCCGTTGCGTGAGTGGCGTCACGCCGAGCGTGACCGACAAAGCCTCTAAAAATCGTTGCTACACCCGCGGGTTAAACCAGTTCGGCGATAAGCCCCCGCAACCGAGCGATACCGAGCTTGGCGTTGGTTTCGACTTCGCCGTGGCTGAGGGCGTTCGCCGTCATCCCGGCGGCTTTGTTCGTGATGCACGAAATCGCCAGTACTTCCAACCCGAGCGCCACGGCGGCCTCGGCTTCCACGGCCGTGGACATTCCCACCGCATCGACTCCGCAAGCGGCCAGTGCCCGGATCTCGGCGGGCGTCTCGTAGCAAGGCCCGGTGAGGGCGGCGTACCCGCCGAACAGCGGGGCGTCCGGGAGTCGGCGCAGTTTGTCCAGTCCGGCGGCAGAATAGCAACGAGTCGGCTCGAACGCTTTCCAATCCTGCGGCAGCAAGAGCTTCCAGTGCCGGTCGATGACCATGAGGTCGCCCGGTTCGAGCGCGGGGTGCAAGCCGCCGGCCGCGTTGGTCAGGATCAATTGCTTCACCCCGCATTCGGCGAAGTACCGCACCAACCTCGTGACCCGGTCGCGCGAATGGCCTTCGTAAGAATGCACGCGCCCGTGGGCTAACAAGATGGATCCCGCAGCCGACTCGCATAATTCCAAACGGCCACGGTGCCCGGCGACCGTGGGCGGCACGAGGCCGGGGAAGTCGGCGTAAAGGATGGAAGCGATGGAAGTGAAATGATCCGCGACGGCGCCCAGCCCGGAGCCGAGCACGATCGCGCTCCGGGGATTCGCGGCGAGCACGGTTCTGGCGAACGCCGCGAAGTCGTTCATACCGGCTCGGAGTCGGTGTCGCCGAGGTGGGGCAAGAACGGATCGGACGCGTCCGGCAGCAGTTGCTTCACGCGCACCGCATGGGCGATCATCTCGGCGCACTCGGCTTCACCGAGCCGGCCGGAGTTCAAGAGCAGATCGTACTGCGTGAGATCGTCCGGATCGGAGCCGACGAGGGCGATTTGCAAGGCGCTGCGGACGCGGTCGCGGGCCGCGACTTCGACCTCCGCTTCGGCCGGGGTCATCCGCAACCACTGGGAAAAGTACGCGACGCGCTGCGCGAGCGGGGCGATGACGCGGACGTTGACCGTCGTGGCCGTCGGCAGCAATTCCCCGACGCCGCGGCCGACCAAGATGACCTCGCCCTTGGCCGCGAGGACGAAGGCGAGCCGGAGGAGTTCGGTTTGATCTCCGTCGGCCAAGTGCCGGGCATCGAGCTGGCGGGCGTGCTCGATATTGGCCCAAGCCAAGGCTTCGGCTGGCACATCGGTGAGCAACTCGGCTTTGGCCGATTCGCTCTGCACGAGGTAGCCGAGCATCTCTTGATCGAAGACTTGCCAGCCGAGGAGTTGGCCGGCGCGGCGGGCGATGCGGCCGCCCCGCGCGCCCGCTTCGCGGCTGATGGTGACGGTCAACCCGCGCGGCGGGCGCACCGTGACGGCGGTGTCATCGCCCCGGTAGCCGTGCAGCGGCGGGGAAATCGGGAGGACTTCGGCGGAGTATGCGGGGGTCACGCGGAGCATGGGCGACCTCGGAGAGAATCAGGTTCCGTCCTTGGGTTCTTGCCGGCCGAACAACCACATGCCGAGCAGCGTCATGACCAGCGACGACGCGAGCAGCGCGACCCACGCGGTGGCGGAGTCGGTGGGGGCGAAGGAATCAACGTTCTCCGGGCGAACGCGTTTGATCGCCGACGCGGTTTCATTATAGAAGAGCGACCGGGTGTAGAAACTCAGACTCAACTGTTTCAAACTCCCCGGCAGCGCGCCGACGAGCAGTTCGAAGAAGAAAACGTAGACCAAACCGATGACGGCGGGCCAGCGGAAGAGCGCGCCGATCAGGTGGAACAAACTGCCGAAGGCGAGCGACCCCGCGAGCGCGGCCGGCCAGTACATTTCTAGTGCCCGAAGGCCGTATTTGCCGCCGCACAGGCACATCAGTGTGAATGCCAATCCGCAGACGCCGACGCACCAAGGCATCGTTCCCAAATACTTGGCTAGGTACACGGCCCAGCGCGGCAGCGGCCTGGTGAACAGCCAGATCAGCGTCCGGCTTTCGCGCTCGGCCCCGATGGCCCCAGAGGCGTAGGCCAACGTGAATAGCGGCAGCAGAAATGACAAGAAATACTGGAAGACGACGACGCGGACGAAACTGAGGAAGGCGTAATCGTCGAGGAAGTCCGTGTCTTTCATCATGGCGTGGAAGGCGCCCGCCACGGCCAGTTTGAGGCCGAAGCCTTCCGGCGTACTCGGGATCACGACGTACATCGGCAAGCGTTCTTGGCCGTACTGCTGGTACGTCATTTCGACGGGGTCGTTACCCTTCTCGTCGTTCGGGTTGCTCACGGTGCGGACGCGGGCTTCGAGCCGCCAGCCGAGGCCGAAGTTGCCGACGACGACGATCTGCCCCGAGAGGATGAGCAACAGGGCGAGCGCGACCCAGCCGAGCTGGCGCACTTTGGCGTGCCGTTTCAACGAGAAGAGAACCAGCGCCCAAAACGCGCGGAATGCGGACGGTGGCGGAGCAGGCATTCCGAATCCCGGGCGGTTCGCATGGGACGGGGCACGTCACCCGCATCCGTCCGGGGAATTGTACGACGCGGCGGCGGTCTCCAGCGCGGCGGCCCGCGTCAACGGTTCACCCGTGGCGAGTCGCTCCGTGACTTCGGCGACGATTTCCGCGCGGACATCCGGCAAACGGCGCAGCGCCAGCAGCAGAGATTCCATGTCGGGTGCGTCGTCCGCCGCGAATTCGGCGCGGTCGAGCGACCGGGTTGAGGTGAGTTTCGTGACGCCGCAACAGAGGATCAGCGTCGGGGTGTTCGAAGAATCGATCCGCATCGGGGGCACTCGGTTCTCGGTCGGAGTCTTCGGTTCTTGTGTCACCGCAATTCTCTTATCGAAGATCCTTCGCGGTTTTTGCCGGTCGCGCCATGCGAATTCGCGAAATCCGCCGATTGCCTTCGAAAGCCCGCCATTCAGGCCACAGGCGAATCACGGTTCAAATCGCACCGATTGAATCGATCGAGACGAGCGCCGCCTTCGCTTCGTGGGCCGGGGCATCGAGTTGAATCCCCCGCTCGGCCGCGAATGGGCCGACGAGTGTCCGGCGCAAGGTCTGCACCAATCCGCCGACGCCCAACACCGCACCGAGATCGCGCGCGATGCTGCGGATGTACGTCCCTTTGCCGCAATCGATCCGCAGATCGAGCCAAGGCCAGTTGAAGCCGCGCAACAAAATGGAATCGACCCGTACGGGCCTCGGCTGCAGGGGGACATCGGCGCCGCGCCGGGCGAGGTCGTAGGCCCGTTGGCCCTGCACTTTCAACGCGGAGAACTGCGGCGGCAGTTGCTGGATCGTCCCCACGAACGCCGGAATCGCCGATTCGATCATCGCCAATGTCGGTATCGGCGCCGTCGGCGATTCGACGACTTCGCCATCGGCGTCGTCGGTGTTGCTGGTCGCCCCGAGGCGGATGCGGGCATCGTATTGTTTCGGCATCGCCTGCACGCGGTCGGCGAGTTTGGTCGCCGCACCGATGCAAAGGACGAGGACACCGGTCGCCAGCGGATCGAGCGTGCCGGTGTGGCCGATTTTCGTGCGGCGCGGGAACCAGAACTGGGCGCGGTTCACGACGTCGCGGGACGTCATTCCGGCGGGTTTATCGACCACCAAAAATCCGTTCATGAATCGTCTCGATCCCGTTCGTTCGACTTCAGCATCAGCGAGATCAGAAGCGTATCTTTTCGCTCCCGGCAACCCAAGCTGCGCCAGAATTTCAATCCGCCGGCGTTTTGCAACTTGAGTTGCACGTGCACCCGGCTGATCCCCTCGGCGTGCAACGCCGCCAAACACACCTCGACCAATCGGTGGCCGATGCCCCGATGGCGGTACTGCGATTGCACGCCGAGATGGTGGAGGTACCCCCGGCGGCCGTCGTGCCCGCAGATGGCGACGCCGACAATTTCGCCCGCCTCCGAGGCGACAAACGAACAGCCGGGGTTGCGGGCGAGGAAGCGGTCCAAGCCCAGTTCGGATTCCACTTCGCGCGACTGCAACGGGCTGGTCCCTTGCCAAAGGAGCAGCGCCGCCGGTATGTCATCCGGGTCGAGCGGGCGAATCGTCGCCATGATTCGAAACCCTGCGAAGGATCGGAGCCCGCGTGACCGAGCGCCAATGCGTAATCTACAACCCCGTTGCCGGGCGCGGCCGCGCGAAAAAGAAAATCGACGAAACCCGACGCTGGGCGGGGCCGGATGCGGAACTGCTGGCCACCGACGGGCCGGGGCACGCCGTCGAACTGGCCCGCGCCGCGGCGGACGCCGGCTTCGCCAAAATCATCGCGGCCGGTGGCGATGGCACCGTCCACGAGGTCGCCAATGGCCTGCTGCAAGCGAACCGCCCGGAGGTGATTTTCGGAATCTGGCCGCTCGGGTCGAGCAACGATTACGCCTTCGCCCTCGGCTTGCACGACTGGCTCGCCCGCCGGGGCGACGGCGCGGCATTGCGTACGGTGCCGGTCGATGTTGGCCGGGTCCGGATTCCCGGCCACGAGCGGTATTTCGTCAATTGCACGGGCTTCGGGTTCAACGGCATGGTCGCGGTCGAAGCGCGGGGTATCCGGTGGTTGAAGGGAATGCCGCTCTATTCGCTGGCTTTCGTCCGCGCGATGATCTGGCACTACCGCACACCGGTTCGCCGAACGACCTTCGACGATGCCGCCGTCGCGGGACCGACGCTTTCGGTCAGCATCAATTTGGGCCTCCGCGAAGGGGGCTTCCCGATCACGCCGCGGGCGTCGCTGGACGACGGCCTGTTCGACACGCTGCACGTCTCCGACATGAAGCGCCGGCAGATGGCCCGCTACCTACCCGGGTTCATGCGCGGCCGGGTACCGACGCACTTGCCGTATTTGACACAGCGACGGTGCAGCCGCGTCAGCAGCGAAGGGCCGGAGTCGATTTGCATTCACGCGGATGGGGAAATCGTCTGCGTTCCGTCGGACGGCGTGCGCGCGGTCGAAGTGGAACTGCTGCCCGGGCGATTGCTCGTGGCGCGGGGAGCCCAAAGTCAGTGGTGAGGAATTTCCACCCGGCACCAACCGAGGTCGAGGCAGGTCGCATTGGACGAATCGCTTTTGAAGAAGCGCGGGTGCAATGAATAAATGACGAAGCGACCGTCTTTGCGGTCTTCGACCAGTCCGGCTTCGCGGAGCACACCGAGGTGGTGGGAAACGTTGACGATTTCGTCTTGAACCAGCCGGGAAATTTCCGTGACGTTCCGCGCACCGCTGCGCAGCAGGTCGATGATGCGGATGCGGTTGGGCTCGCCGAGCGCTTGCAAGAGATCCGCGCAGACTTGGGCCGTCTTTTCGTCGGTCATGGAAATTCACCGCGGCAATCAAGACACACGTTTGATAGATTATCGCCAACCGCATCGTCGGCCAGATTAGGATCGCTTTTTCTTGTAGACTTCGCTGGCTTGTTGGAGAACCTCTAATTCATCCGGCGTCAGGCTGGCCCGCCCGAACTGTGCGACTTTGCCGAGGACGCGGTCGAGCTTCGCTTCCAATTGTTCATCGACCTTCGTGTCGTTTCGAGCCGATCTCGGTGGCGAAACAGCCGTGGGTTCCTGCTGAACTGGGGCGTTTCGCTCGGGGGCCTCTTCGTCGTCGTGGCTCTCGAAAAGCCTCACGGCGGGACGCGCGGCGCGGCGCGGGCGACCGGTGTGCAACCAGTTCAAGACGCCGGGGGCCAATTTGTAGAATAGGATTCCGAAGATGGCCCCGGAGAGCACCCCCACGGCGTGAACTTTCGTTCCGTCGCTGATCATCGAGAGCAGCGCGAACCCCAGCAGGAGGCTCACCACCAGCGCAATCGGCATCGGCAGGACGAAGAAGACCAAGATCGTCTTGCGGGGATTCAAACAGGCGTAGAGAACCATGACGGCGAAGATGGCCCCGGAGATGCCCACCGACGAGATGGCGGTGTCGATCCCGGCGAGGCCGAGCATCAGTTTTCCGGCCGACGTGGCCCACGCCGCGAGGATGTAGAAGGCGATGAAGGCCTTCGTGCCGTAGTTGCGTTCGAGCTCTTTCCCGGCCCAGTAGAGCATGATCATCGATAGGATAATCCCCAACAATCCGGAGTCTGGAATCAGGCCGGCCGTGAAGATTCGCCAGACTTCGCCCGCCGCGATTTTGTCGAACTGGAAGTCGCCCCATTTCAGCAGTTTGGACGTCTCTCCGGGCCGCGTCGTGAAAGCTTGGATGAAAAAAACGGCGATGGTGGCGCCCATCGCGCCGAGGGTACCGGGCGTTTCGAGCCCGCCGCCCCAGGGGCGCGGTTCGTCGCGGTAATAATCGCGGTCGTAGATCCCCATGCGGGTACCGCTCCACCTGTTGACTCGTGCGCCCCGGTACAGTGTAGCAGACGGGGAAAGAGCGGAGCGAGACGGAATTCTGCCCCGGGCGTTGGACGCCGGGCGGTTCCCGCGTAAAATGCAGAGACTGATTGGGGCGAATCCGACCG
>JBBRUN010000111.1:0-12389 GCA_038247765.1 Gemmatales bacterium
GTCCCGGAATGGCAAACCTGTGATCACGCCATGTGGATGTTGATCGACTATCGCGTCGAGAGTTAATGTCCGCACTCGCCCAACATGGAGCGATGCTGCCCCATAATGTTTATTCAACACACTGACGCAAGACCTAGGACCCACGACGTCGATAGACAAACCGTCGATATCTTTCGGATAGCGGACAAAGGCCCCAGCCAGAATGCCCTCAGGCGGCATGTCCCGGCTGCGTTGAACAGCGCGGAACACGATGGTCGGGCAATCCAACGGCGTCATGCGGGCTTGGCCTGTGAGTTAGTCGGAAATGATTTTCAGCCATTTCGCAAGCGAGTAAGCCGTGGCCGACTCGGTACCATAGCCAGTCGCGTTACGGTGGTAGATGTAACCGCCTCGCTCGCGGGCCGCTCGGATCACCAGATGCACCCGCGCGTCCGGACGAAACCACTCGATCCGCACGCCACCTTCCGGGTCGGTCGTCACAAAGCCTTTCGGGATGGATCGAGTTGACTGACCAGCAATGATTGCGGCGTTGATCAGCAGGTCTCGCGTTGCCAAGTACGCCTCAGTCGTCGCTGGCGGCTCGTCTTGCGATATTTCCAGCGTCCGAACCGCATGAAGTTCTTTCAGCATGTGCGAGAGATACTTGATTTCAGCCGACATGATCCCGCAAGTCGGCACTTCGGCGGGTGGTGTCGCTTGAGCATCAACGCTCTCAACAAACGAAGCTTCGCGCGTTGAGCCGTAAACCGGACGCAAAGGTGTGGAAAGGATACTCATGATATTATTGTAATCGGAAAGTACTTGTCGAATATCGAATCGGCTTCGGCCCGAACTAAATCGAAAAACCCTGTCACTGCCTCTGGTCCATACAACTGCTCTTTTTCGTCAGTCGCAGCCGTGTTCAGATCCTGCACGACCACCACAACAGGGCCGACCCGTGGGTGGGTTGCCGACTTGCACCTTACCCAGCTATTCAAGGCGGTCGATCCGAGTGGAGTATACACCTTGTGATTATGGAGTTCAAACGTCGCTGAATTGTTCAGGGGCTCCCGCTGACTTGCTTTATTGCAGTAGCGACTGATGAGCCACTCAGCTGGATTTTCAGTCGGGAACCGTCTCGTTACTACCAATGCCAACCGGTTGACCGCCGTCCCAGTTTCTTGTGCGTAATAAGAGACCATGTCGCGGCAAGCGTCCACAGCTTGCCCAAAGTCCATGGCTTCCTCGGTGGGTAGTAACGATCGTACGGCGTCCATCCGTACTGGACTGAATTGAACGCGCCATCCACCCTCCGGGCTTTGCAACACGACGCGGGGGATCTCCGGGGGATCGTCATTCGATAACGGCATCGACAACAACTGCCCGCTGAAACGTTCTGGATAAGTCCCAAGCATAGTCCCGATGGCTTTTGTACTTGAAAAGACTGACGCATCAGCCAGAAATAGGCTGGCCTGCACTTGTTCAACCACAAACATCCTACGAGTCAACATCAAAGCTCGATCCCGTTATGACCGCACGTGGGTCGCATACCCAGATCACAGAAGTCAGAATAGCCCACGCTCACGTTTCGTCGCCCTTTTCTTCCACGGTTGTGTCACTTTTCTGGAGGGACCCGAACCGAAAACAGTGATACCCATTTAAAATACAAACCGAGACACTTTTCGTTTCTCACACTCAAAATTAGACACTACCGGAAGCCGAGTGGGTGTTCGTTGCGCACGTCCGATTCGACCATGCCATCGCGCAACCGGACGACCCGGCGCGACCACTCGGCGATGTCGTTTTCGTGCGTGACCATGATGATGGTTTTGCCGGCTTTATTCATTTCCGTCAGCATTTCCATGATCTCGACGCTCGTCCGGCTGTCGAGGTTCCCGGTCGGTTCGTCGGCGAGGATCACCTGCGGATCGTTGACGAGCGCCCGGGCGATGGCGACCCGCTGCTGCTGACCGCCGGAGAGCTGCAGCGGCCGGTGGTCGAGCCGCGTGCCGAGGCCGACCATCTCGGCGAGGGCGATGCAGCGGTCTTTCGTGCGCGAATCGAGCGGGACGCCTTGATAGACCAGTGGCAGTTCGATGTTCTCGACGACCGTGTACTGCGGCAAGAGGTTATACGCCTGAAAAATGAAACCGAGATAGGTGCTGCGAACTTCGGACAACTGGTTATCGCTCATCTGGGCGACGTCGCGGTCGCGGAGGTAATAATTGCCTTCGGTCGGCCGATCCAAACAACCGAGGATGTTCATGAGCGTCGATTTGCCGGAGCCGGAAGGCCCCATCAACGACACGAAATCGCCTTCGTCGAAGGCGAGATCCAATCCCTTGAGGACGTTGACGGTCACGTCCCCCATGTAGTAATTCTTGATGAGGTCTTGCACCTCGACGATGGCGGCCATTACTTCTTCTTCTGAGTTTTGGGATCGCCGCCCGTACCGCCGGATTTCGTTTTATCGGCACCGCCGGTTTTCACCCCTTTGCTGCCACCGCGGCCGGAGGGGTCGCCTTCTTCGCGGGTCTTGGCTTTGTCTCCCGTGAGTACCTTCGGGTTCAACACGACGATGTCGCCATCTTTCAGGCCTTCTTTCACTTCGACTTTTTTGTCGTTGAACAAGCCGAGGGTGATATCCCGCTCGACGGGCTGGCCATTCTCCAAGACGTAGATCTTTCGATTCGGCCCGGACTCGGCCCCGCCGACGACGGCCTGAATCGGCACGGTGAGCACTTTCTTTTCGGCCGGGTCGACTTGGATCGTCACTTCGGCGCTCATGTCCGGCCGCAAGCCGGCGAGGGCGAGGTGGGCGCGATCGAGGTCGTTTTCGAAATTGTCTTCGTCTTCCCCGGCGGACGATTGGCGGCGGATGCCGGTGATCTGCACGATGGTCTGGTAGAGTTTCACATCGCTCGACATCCAGTCGCCCATAGCGGCGACGGCGGCGACGGTGCGGACGCGGCCGATGTAGACGCGGTCCGGGAAGGCGTCGATGCGGACGAAGGCCCGCATGCCCTTGCCGGCGACGTAGTATTCGTGGTCGTGGCCGACTTCGGAAACCGCGCTCAGCAGCGCATCGGATTGGCTGGCGATGCGGCCGAAGACGTTATCTTGCCCCACCGCGCCGATGCGAGAGGCGACGAACGCCCCGGTCGGTTTCCGGTCGTCGCCTTTGATGCGCGATACGAGCGCTTCGTGGACCTTCACGCTGACTTGCATCCGGTTGAGGTCGGGGATGCGGAGCATCTTCTGACCTTCTTTCACTTGGGCACCAACGGCAATGAGCCCTTCGCTGGTGTTGCCGAAGCGGCCGCTGTTTTCCTTGTAGTAGACGACCATGCCCGTCTGCGGGGCGACGATCTTGCAGGCCGCGAGTTGATCCTTAATCTCGGACATCTTGTCGAGTTCTTGCCGGAGGACCGAGTAAGTGGTCTCGGCTTCGGATTCCATCTGGATCAGCTTCGCACGGGCTTGCAAAATGGCTTGCTCGTAGCCCGCTTTGGCCACGTCGACCTTACTGCTGAGGTCGGTGAGTTCGCGCATGCGGGTGAAGTTTTCGAGGGCGTACTTCTCGGCGGTGAGTTTGCCGAGGGTGTCGTTGGCGCTTTCGAGTTTGGATCGCTCGACCTTCGCTTGGCTCGGGGTGAGGTAACCGAGTTTGACGGAGCGCTCGGCCCACGAGCTGCGGTCGCGGTAGGCTTCGAGGTCCGACTCGGCGAGTTTCAACCGGCCCGAGACGTCGTCGTACTTCATGCGGTATTCGCCGCGCTCGACGATGGTGAAGGTCGCCCCGGCAAGGGAACCGACGGGGTTCAAGACGGGGTCTTGGCGGACGCCCAAGAATTTCTCGAGGTCGAGTTCCGCGACCTTGAGCGCCGCGAACTTCGCGGCTTTGTCGGAGTCGTTGATCTTCAATTGAATGGCGAGTTCTTCTTTGGCCTTCACCCACGCCGAGTTCGCTTTCGCGACCACGATTCCTTGGGCTTGCTCTTGATCCTTCAAGCTCGAATCGTCGAGGTCCATGAGCGGTTGGCCTTTCGTGACGGTCGTGCCGTCATCGATGACCCACTTGATGGTACTGGCGAATGTCCCCCGGCTACCGGCTTTCACGCGGCAGACGACATCGCGATTGTCGGTCGATTCGAGCGTGCCGCGTTCGACGACGGTGACGGGCAGATATTCGGCTTGGACTTTGTGCGGCAACAGGTCGGGCCGGCTGGTAGCGAAGAAGCCGAAGCTCGGGGCCAAGTAGAATACGGCCGCGCCCGCGGAGCCGACGAAAACGACAGCGACGCTCGCCATGAGCCAGAAGACTTTGCGCGAGCGCCGCCCGCGCGCGTCGTCAGCGACCGCCCGGCGCGGGGAGGGTGATCGGTTCGAAGGTTTCGCCGCGGCCGAGGGGGACAGGGGCGGGGAGCCGTTCGGTTCCTGGGCCAGTGCCAGGATTTCCGGGTCGGACGGCGGGGCCGGGGGAGGTAGCGGAGTCATCGGGCCATAGTCCTCGCGAGTCGAGGGGGAGCAATTCTAGGTCGAGGTACAATTCCATTCTAGCCGTTAAAAAGTTCACCCACGTCGTGTAAAGATCATTTTGCGCCTGAACGAGCGCGCCTTGGGCTTCGAGCAGTTGCTGCGTGAGGGCCGCGACGTTGCCGGCGGTGTCCTGCGTTTTCGGGTCGGGCGGCGCCAGGAAGGTGCTCCGGGCGTTGTCCACCTGAGAATAAGCTAACTCCACGGCCCGCTGTTGGACAAGGAAGGTTTGATCAAGTTGGCGGAGTGCCCGGAGATCGACCCGCGCATCCGTCACAATGTTATCTTCGAACGCTTGGAGGTTCCGCCGCTGCCGTTGGTACGAGATCAGCGCGGCCCGGTACAGGTTGCGTTCGGCCCGCCGGACGAACGGCGGTTCGATCCGCAAACTCACTTGGTGGAGCAGCCGATTGCCCGAAAAGTTTCCGCCGTCGTTCTGGTTCAACGGCGTATTCGCGGTCAAATCGTACCGCACATCGAATACGCCCTGCAAGGCATTCGCCCGGACCGCGATCTGCCGCCAAGCATCGATGACTTGGGCGCGGGCATTCATCAGATCGAAACGGTTGGTCAGCGCCATCTGGGCGACTTTGGTGTAGGCGTCGTCGAGGGGCAGATCTAACAGATCGGTATCGTCGACGAGCAGCGTCGGCACGGCCGGCCATTCGGCCCGGATCGCGTCGAGGCGCTGGTTGCGGGCTTGGATCGCCACGAGCAGCCCGGCTTCCACGACGACGCGGAACGCCACGGATTGCTCCACGGCTCGCTTGTCGGCCGGCGCCCGCAGCCACGGTTGCGTTTCGTAGCGACGCAAAGCTTGTTCGAAATTGATCCGGTCGAACTCGGCTTCGATCTTGCTCAGTTTCTCGAGTTCGGCTTCCGGCTCCGGCAAACGCTTCGATTGTCGCTCGGCTTTGGCGTCGAGCAATTTCCGGCGGAGTTCCAACAACTCGGTGATGCGCTTCGCCAAATCCTCGGCCTTCGCGGCTTTCAAGTCGGCCGCCAACTTCGGGTAGTCCTTGGCCAGCGGCGTGCCTTTGGCGAGTTTCGATTCGGCGAGGTACTTCAGCCAGCGGCCGCGCAAGTCGGCGACCGGCTCTTTCGGATCGAATTGCCCCGCCGCGATTTCGAGCTCCCGGAGCTGGTCGTACACTTCTTCGAAGCGTTTCAATTGCAGGCGGATCGGTTTCAACGGGGCGTCGTCGAGTTCGATCGGCAGCGTCGCGGGAACCCCGAGTTGCAGTTTGAAGTTGTCGATACCATCGACGTAAAACTGGGTGCGGTTCAGAACGAGTGCCCGGCTTTGCAGCAGCCGCTGTTCGACGCGGTTCACCTGCAGTTCGGGCACGCCGCCCCCTTCTTTGAGGTTCTGGAACAGCTTCAAGAACTCCTCGACGCTGGTGATGTTTTTCCGTTCGTTGGCCAAGATCGCCGCCCGCAGCAGCGTCGGCAGGTAGCCCGTCGGGTTCGAAGTGAGGTTGGCCCCGACCCCGCGGCCGAAGTTGGCCGACAGCCCTTGGAGACCGTACGGGTTGTTCGTGTAGCTGCCGTTGCCGACGATGGCGACGTAGAAATTCGAGCGGAAGCGGGCGTACGAGCGGACGCCGTACAGCAGGGTGCGCTCGGACTGCGTGAGCGCTTCGAGCGTGACGGCGAGGCCGCCGCCGCGCAACAGGGGTTGCACCAAAGCGAGGCCCAGAGTCGAGACGTTGATGGTCGGCCGGTCGCCGCTGAGGTCGATCACGATTTGGTTGGCGAGCCGGACGAGCAGCTCCGCCCCGGTGGCAAAGCGCCGGGTGAAGCCGAACTCCGAATTGATATTCCAGCGGTTGCCCGGATCGGGCAGATCGCGCCCCGCAAACTCGCGGATGATCTGCTCGGACGCGAAAGCCTGCGCCGAGAATTGGAATCGCTCCAGCGACACCGGCAGTGCCGCGAGATACAAATCCTCCCGGCGATCTTGGAATTCCCGGCTGTTGAAGATGGCCAATTCGACCGCTTGATCGAGCTTCAACTTGTAGGGTTTTTGGTCGGACTTCAACGCCACCGCGGTCGGGTCGATGCTCGGTTCCGCAGTCGGGACGGGATCCGGCGTCTCCGTCGAGCGGTTGATCGCATCCCAGGCGATGATCTCGTTCCTGTAGGTGTCGTTTTCGACCCGGTAGCTGCCTGCGCGTCCGGGCCGCTGCGGATTCGGCGAGAGCATGCGGGCGAAGTCGTCGTCCGGAGGCATCGGCGGGCGATCGGGCGAGGTCGGGTCGAAGAAACGCGCGCGCGGATCGGGATAGACGCTGTAATTTTCGATCGGCGCGTTGGGAACGACGTTTTTCTGGCTGAGGATGCCCGAGACATCGCGGTCGGCCCGCTGGCGAAACTTCGCCCGAGAACAACCTGTGCCGAGAATCAGCAATCCGACCGCGAGGCAGAAAACGAAAGCCGAAGCACGCATGGCGGGCACCCGAGACGATTCGTGCGCGGAAAACGCCGCACAATCGTTATCGGCCGCAAGGTTTGCCCAGCTTGAACCGGAATTCGGCAGCTGACACTGCCGGCTCGCAGTGGCGTGGCTGTCCGCAATCTCACTTGCCAAGTTTCGGCAAGTCTTTGGGCCGGCATCCCGCGAGGCCGAACGGCGATTCTTTGACGGCGGCATCTTCCGGTAGCAGGAAGCCCAATCCGTCGCCGTTGTCGGGTAGCTTGGCCAAGGCGGCTTTGCCGAAGCTGGCCGGTTTCATTTTGGTGAATTGCAACCAGCCATCGATATCGACGCGTTTGCCTTTGCCGTCCGAGTCGGCGCTCGTCACTTCGATCATCGTCGCGGTCTCGGGGAAGTTCCCGTAGCCGCTGGCCGTGCCGATGTTCCAAGTCACGTAGCGATCCCACAGCGAGGCGTCGCCCCCGGCGACAATGGCGAGCGGCGCAGTGCCGACGGGGATGAACAAGCAACCGTCGGTGCGGATTTCGACGGGGAGGTACGGCCCCGGTTTGTCGTCAGAGGGTTTGCCGCAGCGCAAGTCGATAAGCGCTCCACCCAGCAACGCCGTGACGTTGGTCAATTGGATTCCCGCGGTAGCACCATTGGGGAAGGGCTTGGCCGGCGCTTCCAATTCCACGACGGGCGCGGCCAGCCCGATCAGGCAATTGGTAGCGGCGAAATCGAACGGGAATGCGGACGTGGCCCAGAGGGCCCGGCCGCGACCGCGGACGACGCAATCTTGCATGCGGATCATCGGCCGGCGAATCGGCTCCGTCTTCCGCATCTTCAAGGAGTCGTCGATCAGCGCCACCGCCGTGAGGATTTCGTCCTTCTGCTGTTCCATCGTGATGGTGCACTGGTGGAATTCGCACTTGCGCCCGCCGGCCATGGCGACGACCGATTGCGACGCCATATCGCCGGCTTTCGAGACGGTCGGCTTGAGACGGAAGTCGATCCGTTCGAAGCGAATGTCCCCTTCTTCGAGGCGGAACATCGCCGAGTCGAGGCGATTGGGCTCGGCGGCGGTGAGGACCAGCGACACATTCGGATCCTCGGGGCGAATCGTGGCGTTGAAGTCCGGTTTCGCAATCGCGATCAACGTCGGCACTTCGATCGGCCCGGGTCCGCGGATCAGCAGTTTGTCGTTCGGCTTGAGCGCGGCCATCGCCTGCGCCAGATTCTCATAGACGTTCGTCGGCAAGGAATCTTTCTCGGCCGCCGGCGGGTTCGGATACCAGACTTTGACGCCGGGGGGCAACGCGTCAATCGGATTGCCACCGGGCGGCCAAGTGCCGTAAATCTTGGTGCTTTCGTCCGGGAGTTGCTTCACGCCGAGGATTTGCACGTCGGTTCGGCCGGGCAGGCGGAGTTGGTTCCACCGCGGGTTCAGCTCGAACGCTTTCCACGGCGCGGGCGAATCGAGTTTGGCCGCGGGCGCCGAGCCGGCCCACGGGTGCTGCTTGAGGTCGCGGGGCGCGTCCCAGTTGGCGGGGATCTCGACGCGGTAGAAGGCGCTCGCTTGATCCGGGATCGGCGCCGCGATCCCCGTGGCACCGGCCGCGACGCGGAGCACCGCCGGTTTGAATTCGTTCGGGTCGGCCATCATCATCATGGCGGGCGGATCGGTATTGCCGGAAGCGAACACCGAGAAACCGGCGCGGATCGAAGCGACGACGGTATCGCGGACGTCCACGCCGACCCCGCGTTTGTCGAGCAAGACGGTGCAGAAGTGGAAGCCGAGGGACGCGTTGGAAGCTTGGCCGGTGAGACTGACAGCGGCGCGGGACGTTGCGAACCCGCACTCGGTGAAGTCGGCGGCGGCCCCACCGGCGAATTCGATCCCGACCCAGCGCCGCAACGCCATTACGACGTTCTGCGCGGTCACCTTAGTCGGTTCGGCGCGACCGCCGCGAGCCACGAGCACCCCGACCCCGTTGGATGCGGTCGCGGCGCCGTCGAGTTCGATTTGGCACTGCGCTAGTTCGAGTTTCCCCACTCCGTCCGCCAGCAAACCGATCAATCCGGTCAGCGATTCTTCGGCGCTGCCCGGCTTCTGCGCGATCAACAACTTCACGCCGCGGATCCGCACCGAATCGGCGCCGATCAAGTTCAACGTCCCTTCGCGGATCGCCCGGGGGGCCTCGTCCGAAACCGGCGCCGCCGCGAGTTTGAGCGTCGCCGGACCGGGGCCCGGTTGAGTCTCGATGACCAACTCCCGCCCTTGGTACGAAGCCCCGGCGGTGTCGCTGAGATCGTACACCTTCCCCGCTTCGAGTTGTATGGTCACGTTCGATTGGGCCAGTGCCGCGATCAACGCTTCTACCGTGCCGACGCGCACGGTCTGTTTGACAGCCGGTTGCGGGCCGTTTTGATTCGGCGTCGGCAGATCGAGGATTCTGGCCGTGGACGGCGCGCGGCCGAAATCATCGTCGCCCGGTTGCGGAATCGGCTTGTTACCACGACCCAGTGTGACGATCGCAATGCCGATCGACGCGACCGCGACGGCGAGCCCGATTGCCAACCCGACCGGCACGCGAGTTTTTGAATTCCCGGCGAGCGCCCGCACCTGACCGTTCCCGGATCGCGACGGCCCCGCCGGGATGATGTTCGGATCGAGCACCAGTTCCAGCGATTCCGCCACGGCCAGCAAATCCCGGATCAAGGCATCCGGCGACGCGTAGCGGCGGTCGCGGTTCTTCACCATCATCGTCGAGAGCACCGCGGCCAGCGCATCGGGCACCAGCGGATTCAGCTGGCGCGGGTCGGTCGGCGGTTCGTGCTGATGGGCGTGGAGTTTCTTCGCGGCCGTGCCCTCCGGCACTGGCGGGCGGCCCGTGAGGGCGTGGTAGAAGGCGCACCCCAAGCTGTAAATATCGCTGCGGACATCGACGCTGCGCGGGTCGAGGGCCTGCTCCGGCGAGATGTAGTCGAAGGTGCCGAGGGTCATGCCGGATTGCGTGACACCGCCGTTGACCGACTGCGACCCCTGCTGGCGGGCGAGGCCCATATCGATGAGCTTGGCTTTGCCGTCGGGCGTGATGACGATGTTGCTCGGTTTGACATCCCGGTGGATGACGCCGCGGTCCGACGCGTGCTGCAAACCCGCCGCGAGTTGCAACAGGTAGCGGATGCAGTCGGCCGGCGGCAGCGTGGTGTGCCGCTCGATGAGCGCCCGCAGCGTTTCGCCCTCGACGTATTCGAACGCGATGAAGTGCAGACCCTTCTCTTCCCCGCAGAAGAAAACGCGGGCGACGTTATCGTGGTCGAGCTTCGCGGCGGCGCGGGCTTCTTGTTTGAAGCGCGTCACGGAGTCGGGGTCGCGGGCCGAATCCGGCGGGAGAATCTTCAGCGCGACGATGCGGCCGAGTTCGAGGTCGCGGGCTTTGAGGACGGTAGCCATACCGCCGGAGCCAATGGCGTCGATGACCTCGAAGTGGCCCAGCCGGAAGCCGGGAGCCAACGCCAAGCCTTCGTGGGCCGCCCGGCGACTCGGCCCGACGATGGTCGCCACTTCGTCCCCGAAGGGCGGCGGCCCCAGCGTCGCCGGGGTACCGGCCACGGCCAACCGAACGAGCGACGACCCCGCGCGACCACTTTGGGCATCGTCGGTCGAGTCGGGAATCGGTTCGGGAACTGGCGTCGGAATGCCGCGGACTCCTTGCGGGATGACTGACCGAAGATGTGAAACTATCGTAACCCGGATCGCCGGACGGTGTCAAACCGGTTCTAGGCCCGGGTATGGCAACGATTCTTGGAGGTTTTCGTAGGGCGGGCAGAGTCTTCGTAAGTTCCGAAGACTCTACCCGCACTCCGGCCCATTTTGTCAGAACTCCAAGAATCGTTGCCATTGGTTCGATTTTCAGCATGCCCTCTGAGCCAACTCTAGCTTTCAGGTTTCGGTCATTCTGCGCACCCCCCCGGCCGAAAGCAGCGAAAGCTCCGAAAGCTAAACCGCATCGCCGATCGTTTTGCTCGCTCTCCCATGGTGTCGCAACGATTCTTGGAGTTTCTTCGCGATGAGGCGCTTTCGTAGGTCACGGAACGGCGTCACGCCCAGCGTGACCTACGAAATCTCCAAGAATCGTTGCCACAACCGTAGGCCCAGGGATCCTCGTCAAACTCGAACGCTTCGACCTCGGCCGCGGTTGGCTGGAGTTTGCCGGGTGTTTTTCGCATCTGGACTTGCGTCAACCTTGCCGGTGATGTTGAATACAGAAGTGTTCCAATCGGAACTTTTTGTTCCAACCGGAACAGATGAGAGGGGTGCGACGATGAAACTTGGCGCGAATCAAATTGGCGCAAACTTAAATGCGGCAAGATCATATGCAAAATTGACCCAAGCCGCTCTCGCGCGGCGTACCGGCATCAGTCGTACACAAATCGTCAAGATGGAAGCGGGGCAAACGATCCCGCAACTGGATGAAGCCGTACTCCTTGCCGACACGCTCCACATTCCGATTCAGCAATTCCTGAGCGGCAAGACGCGACCCGCCGCCAATTTGAAGGGCATCGCACACGAACTCTACGAGTTAGGCATTCGCGACTTAGTCGTGTCGGATGCGGCCGTACCCGGAGCGTTCCGGAGGCCGGAGCAAGTGATCTGCCTCGCTTTGCGCGGCGACCGTCCCGAAATTCGCATCCTCGAAGCCATGCCCTATGTACTCTCGCGACATCGCCTCAACGTCAAACTCACACTGGCGTTCGCCGACCTCTACGACCCGCGGGTCAAAACCCGTATCGCTTGGTTGAGCGATGTGACGCTCACGATCGCGCGGAAGGGCACCCTCTCGGTCGCGCCGGATGTCGAGCAGTCTCTCGAACGAATCACGGCATCGGTGAAAAAACCGAAGGTGCCGGACGGGCTGGGGCATCCGAGTGAAGGTCCGCTGTCTCCTGTGTGGCGGCGCTGGAATATTACTTATGCAGGCACCTTGAAATCGTTCGCCGAACGGAGCAGTCCATTTTCGGCTGCGGATCGTGCGGTGGAAGAACCCGACGCGCAGGGTGACGCATGAAAGACCGAATCGTCCGATTCTTGAACGAATTGGACACCGCACTGATTCCGATTGCGGATGGCCGACAGCTGCAGCTCTATCACGTCGGGCGGTCGGCGTTGGTTTGGAAATACGGCTTTGCATCTGCGACAGAAGATGTGGATGTGATATTACCGGGACATAATCACCCCTTGCTGGAGGAGGCAATGCGGCAGTTCGGTCGATCCAAGCCGAAGGCTGTCGAACACGGGCTGTAACTGGACCAAGTCCCAGAAGGTTTGCCTCCGGTTCCAGGTGGATTCGACAAGCGGGCTGTCGAAGTTGAGGAGCGATGGACTGTCATAAGGCTGTTCCACCTCGAACCGAACGATTTGGCCGCAACCAAGCTGAAAGGATTCCGGGCA
>JBBRUN010000112.1:0-12377 GCA_038247765.1 Gemmatales bacterium
GAAAACGAATTTCTTCTGCCGGTCGTCTTCGAGGCCGCAGCCGATGCGCCCCTCGGAGGCCAACTCGTCGAGCTCATCGGCAAGTCGGGCCAAGTGACGGGCGGGTTCTTGCAAGAAGTGATCCTCGTCCGCGGGCCCGGCGATTCGACCCTCCACGCGGTGACCCTGTCCAAACTCGCCGTCGTCGTCATCGAGGAATCACCCCTGACGGTCACCGTCGTTACCCCGGCCGCGCCGCTCGCCGTCGATGGCCGGCTCGATGTGACCGTGAAGATCGTGCGCGGCAAAGACTTCGACCAAGCGGTGGAAGTCTCGTTCCCGTGCCTGCCGCCGGGCGTCGAAGTGCCGACGACGGTGGTGATTGCCGCCGACAAAACCGAAGCGGTCGTAACGCTCGTCGCCAGTGCCGCCGCTGAACTCGGCGATTGGAGACTGATCGCGGAAGCTACGATGGCCCGCCCTAGCCGCGTGGCCCGCGATCCGATGGCCGCACCGCCGGCAGGCATGGGCACTAGCGGCGGTCGCCGACCGCGGAAGTCGGCGGACGGCCTCACGCCAGTCGCGTCCGAAGTGCAATCGGTGAAGCTGGCCGAGTCGCCGGTGAAGGGAACCTTCGCACCGTCCGCTTGCGAACAAGGCAAGACTGTCAAGGTGATCTGCAATCTCGCCGGTGCGGTCGGCGGCAACTTCACCGCCAAGCTCGACGGGCTTCCGCCGCGGGCCACGGCCAAGCCGGTGGACGTGAAAGCAGACGGCAAACAGATTGAATTCCTCGTGACCGTCGATGCCACCACACCGCCGGGCGAACACAAGTCGCTGGTCTGCGAACTCACCGGCGCCGCCGGCGGGCAGAAGATCGTCTACCACCTCGGCCGCGATGGCTCGCTCAAGATCGACGCCCCCGGGGCGGTGAAGACGGACGTCAACGGCAAGCCGCTCAGCCCGCTCGATATCCTGCGGTTGGAAGAAAAGAAGAAGTAGTGGTCGGTGGTCAGTGGTTAGTCAAGAAAGATCGCACAATTTCAACCGGAGTTTTCGCACATGCGCTTCGCACTGATTGCCGTCGGCTTGTTCACAATGGCGACATCCGTCACCGCGGCGGAGTCGGCGGTGAGCATCACCGTGTCGCCGGCGTCTATCGAACTCACCGGCGCCCGCGACCGCCAAGGTCTCGTCGTGCAAGCGGCCTTCGCCGACGGCAGCACCCAAGACGTGACCGCCGAAGCGACCTTCGCCCTCGAAAAACCGATCGCCACCATCGCTAACGCCTTCCTTGCCCCGGCCTCCGACGGCGCCACGACGCTGATCGTCACCTTCGACAAACACAGCACCAAGGTGCCGGTGACGGTGTCGAAAGCCAAAGACGCCGAAGCGATCCGCTTCCGCACCGACGTGATGACCGTGTTCACCAAAGTCGGCTGCAACACCGGCAAGTGCCACGGTTCCGCGTCGGGCAAGGACGGCTTCCGCTTGTCGCTGTTCGGCTACGACCCGGACGGCGACTACACCCGCATCACCCGGGAAATGGGCGGGCGGCGCGTCAACTTGGCCACGCCGGACGACTGCTTGCTCGTCAACAAAGTCACCGGCAAAGTCCCGCACACCGGTGGCCAGCGCATCGTACCGGGCAGCGAAAACGACCTGCTCATCCGCCGCTGGCTCGAGGCCGGGGCGCCGAAGGATCCGAAAGAAACCCCCAAGCCGCTGAGCATCGAAGTCTTCCCGAAGCAAGCGGTGTTCGCGGCGAAGGGCGCGGCTCAACGCATCGTCGTCCGCGCGAAGTACAGCGATGGCACCGATCGCGACGTCACCCGCTTCACGGTGTTCGTCGGCAACAACGACGCGGCCGCCAGCGTCGCCGACGACGGCGTGGTCACGGGTGTCGGCCCCGGCGAAGCCTTCATCCTCGCCCGCTTCGACCAATTCACCGAAGGCACCGCCGTCATCGTCCGACCCGGTACGCCGTTCGCCGATCCGAAGACGCCCGAGTTCAACTACGTCGATAAACTCGTCCACGCGAAATTGAACAGGCTGCACGTGAAGCCGTCGGAAGTCTGCACGGACGAAGTCTTCCTACGCCGCGTCTCCATCGACCTCATCGGTACATTGCCGAGCTTGACCGAGCGCGAGAAATTCCTCGCCGATACCGACCCGAAGAAGCGTGAGGTCCTCGTCGAGGCCTTGTTGAAGCGCGAAGAGTTTCGCGACATCTGGGTGATGAAGTGGGCCGAAACGCTACAAATCCGCACGATCAACGGCATCAGCGCGAAGGGCCTGCAACTGTACGACAAATGGCTGCGGGATAAAATCCGCGGCGGCGCGACCATCGACAAAGTCGTCCGCGAACTGCTCCCCGCCGTCGGAGGCACCTTCGAAAACCCCGCCGTCAACTACTTCCAAACCGAGACCGCCCCGCAACTGCTCGCCGAGAACGTCTCGCAAGTGTTCCTCGGCACGCGCATCCAGTGCGCCCAGTGCCACAACCACCCATTCGACCGCTGGACGATGGACGACTACTACGGCTTCGCCTCGTTCTTCAGCCAGATCGGCTACAAGAACGCCCAAGACCCGCGCGAGATCACGGTGTTCAATTCGGGAACCGGCGACATGCGCCACCCGGTCGGCAACCGCAGCGTGAAGCCCAAATTCCTCGGCGGCGCCACCCCGGAACTCAAGCCCGGCCAAGACTACCGCGCCGCCCTCGCCGAGTGGCTCACGAGCACCGAGAACCCCGCCTTCGCCCGCAACGTCGGCAACATCGTCTGGGCGCACTTCTTCGGCCGGGGCATCGTGGATTCGGTCGATGACGTCCGCGTCAGCAATCCCGCCAGCAACCAAGAACTGCTCGACACCCTCGGGGCCAAAGCGTCCGAGTACAAATTCGACATCGAGAAGTTGGCCCGCGACATCTGCCTGAGCCGGACGTACCAACTGAGCACGAAACGCAACGCCACGAACGAATGGGACGAACGCAATTTCGCCCACCAATCGCTGCGGCGGATGCGGGCCGAAGTCCTGCTCGACTGCATCACGCAAGTCACCGAGACGACGAACCGCTTCCCCGGTCTGCCCCTCGGCGGACGGGCCGTGCAGATCCCGGACGGCCGCACGCCGAATTACTTCCTCACGACCTTCGGCCGCGCGGCCCGCACCACCGCCTGTTCGTGCGAAGTGAAAACGACGCCCACACTGTCGCAAGCCCTGCACCTGCTCAACGGCGAAACCACGACGGGCAAGATCGTCGAAGGGAAAGTCGTGGCCAAGTTGCTGGCGGACAAAACCGAGCCGATCGCCGTGGCCGAGCGACTCTACCTGTGCTGTTTGGGCCGGAAGCCCACGGCGAACGAACTGGCGAAGATCGGCTCGAAGCTCGACCGCGCCGACGATAAATCCGCAGCCCTCGAAGACCTCTTCTGGGCGCTTTTAAATACGAACGAATTCATCTTCAACCGCTAACTCCGCGAGAGTCCACCCGTGACGATGATCCGATTCTTGCTCGTGTTCGCCGCGGTCGCTTCCGCCGGGGCGGTGCGCGCCAACGAGCCCAAAGTCAGCTTCGACGGCGCGGTGAAGCCGATCTTAGCGAAGCGCTGCGCCAAGTGCCACAATGCCGAACGGCCGCGCGGCGAACTCGACCTGTCGAGCTTCGCCGCGATTCAACTCGGTGGCGTCTCGGGCAAAGTCGTCGTCGCCGGGAAGTCCGAGGCGAGCTTGCTCTTCACGCTGACAGCGCACCTCGAGGATCCGAAGATGCCGCCGAACAGCCCGAAAATCGCCCAGACCGAACTCGACACCCTCAAGAAATGGATCGACGGCGGACTGCTCGAAAAAGCCGACGGCTCCGGTTCCACAGCCGTCGTCCCCGCTCCGAAAAATCTCGACGGCCTCGTCGCTGTGGCGCCGCTCTCCCGGGCGACGTCGATCACCGCGCTCGCGGTCAGCCCGACCGGGTCGCTGGTCGCGGTGCCGGGGAAGAAGCAAATCCTGTTGTTCGAGCTCGGCGGTAAACCGGTGGGCGCGCTCGCCTTCCCCGAAGGCGAAGTCCACGCTCTGCGGTTCTCCCGCGATGGCAAAGTGCTCCTCGCGGCGGGCGGGATCGGCGGTCAGTCCGGCGCGGTCACAGGCTACGATACCGCGACTTGGAAGCGAATCTTCGCCGTCGCCGACGAGAACGATGCGATCCTCGCGGCCGACATTTCCACCGACAAGACGCGGATCGTCTTCGGGGGACCGGGCCGGGTCGTGAAGGTCGCATCGGTGCCGGACGGCAAGATTCTGCACACGCTCCGGAAGCCGACCGACTGGGTGCTGTCGGTCGGGTTCAGCCCCGAGGGACTGCTCGTCGCGGCCGGGGATCGCTTCGGTGGCCTGTACGTGTGGGAAACGAAATCGGGCAAGGAATTCCACGCGCTCCGCGGTCATACCAAAGGGGTAACCGGCTTGGCTTGGCGCTCGGATTCGAACGCGATGGCCACCTGTAGCGAAGACGGTACGGTGCGATTGTGGGACCTGCACACCGGGACCGAAGCGACCAAATGGGACGCCCACGACGAAGGCGCGACCGACATCGCCTGGCACACCGGTGGTTCGCTCGCAACGACGGGCCGCGATGGCCGCGTGAAACTCTGGGACGCCAAGGGCAAACTCGGTGCCGACCTCGGCCCCACCGACGATCAGGCGCTCCGTGTGGCATTCGCGGCGGATGCGAAGTCGGTTGTCTCGGGCGATTGGTCCGGCGCCGTGCGGATCCACTCCCTCGGGGGCGGGGCCGCTTCGAAGCTGGTGCTGCCCTTAGATGCGAAACCGATGTCGATCGCGGTGATTCCTGTGCCGACGCCGAACCTGCCAGTCGCGGTGGCGGCGAAGATCGCGCCGGGGGCACCGCTTGTAACCGGTGTCGCGGGGTTGAACGCCGAGCTGGCGCGCAAACTGGCGGCGTTGAAATCGGTGGAGGACGCCGCCGAGAAACTCAAAGACGAAGCGGCGCGGAACCCGAAGAACCCGGCGCTCGCGAAAGCGTACCTTCAACTCTGCGAGGCCGCCCTCGCGGTGAAGACGGAAGTGGTCGAAGCGGAAAGGGCCCTCGATTCCGCCCACAAGTCGGAGGAGAAGAAGTAACGGTCGATTGACGAGTCGAATCGGATTCGGCCAACAAAAACAACGCAATCGGCACCGGAGACGACTCCGGCGCCAGCGATTACGGTCCTCCGCCCGGTGCGGAGTGGCCCTGGAACCCACTTGCCATCGTTGTCCTTTCTCCCCGGAGTGATGCCCATGAATCGTCCGTTCCGAACCCCGCGCGGGTTCACCCTGATTGAACTGCTCGTCGTGATCGCGATCATCGCGATCCTCATTGGCCTGCTTTTGCCCGCAGTGCAGAAAGTCCGCGAGGCCGCGGCCCGCATGAAGTGCAGCAACAATCTGAAGCAGATCGCCCTCGCCAGCCACAACGTGGAAAGCTCGACCGGCAGCTTCCCGCCGGGCCTGCCGCGCTTCAACCAGAGCCTGCCGGAGAACGCGCCGCATTGGCCGCAGCAGGGCCCCGGCCCCGCCGCGAGCGATCCGCCGCTCTGGTGGGTGTCCGGCAACCAAGCCTGGCCCGGGGTTGAAGCGCGTTGCTACGGGCTGCCTTGGCCGCTGCACATCCTCTCGATGATGGAACAAAACGCCATTGAAACGATGATCGCGGGGAACGCGGCGACTTCGGGCGGCACCTACAACGTCGACGCGGCCTTCGCCGAAGAGAGCAACGTGGCCGACAACTTCGACGGCCTGCCGTGGCGCCGCCCGGAAGTCATGATGCAGTACCACATGATCCCAAAAATCTTCACCTGCCCGAGCAGCGGCCACAACCCGGATGTGCTCCTCAGCGACTTCGCACTCGAGCACCTCATGAAGGGTAACTACGTCGGCTGCTTCGGCGGCAACACGTTCGGCTCGGCCGCACAGTACGGCGGCAGTCCGACCGCGGGCGTCTTCGGGATGGTGAATGTCAAAAAATGGCCAATCGGCGACCGATATGGCATCGGCAAGGGTTCGTCCATCGTCTCGATCACCGACGGCACTTCAAACACCGTCATGTACAGCGAATTGCTGCCGTTCAGCGATGCCCTCGACGCCGCCAGTGCCACGTCGCCGTCGGGTCGTAACAGAGATGGCCGCGGGGTCACGCTGCTCTCCGGGCCGGGCGGCAGCTTCTTCCAGACTCACACCCAACCGAATAGTTCGACATCGGACACCATGATGTACTGCGACATTCGCATCCCCGCGACGCACCCGAACAAACTCGCCTGTGTGCAGAACCGCACCGACGGCAACCAGTGGGCCGCCGCGCGGAGTAAACACACCGGCGGGGCGAACGCCGCCTTCGCCGACGGCAGCGTCCGGTTCATCCGCGATAGCATCGCGCAGCCGACGTGGTCTGCGATCGGCACGAAAGGCGGCGGCGAAGTCGTCGCCAACGACTAAGCCGGTGCATTTCCGGCCGGCGGCACGTTGCCGCCGGCCTTTTTGTCCCGCGGAGTTTCAGCATGCGCTCAGTGATCGCCGCCTGTCTCTTGGCCATTGTCGGGGGCTGTAGTTCTTCCGACTCGCCTAGCCCGCCGGACAACGGCGGCGAGGACGGTAAGAAAATTTCCGAGCTCGTCGAACGCATGAACGACGAGAGCAATAGTGTGGCCAAGTTGAAGGACATGTTCGCCACCGGCACGCCGATCGAGAAGAAGCAGACCAAGACCTACTCGCTCTACCACTACGACCTCAAAGGGAAAGTGCGCGTCGAAGGCACGACTGCCACGGGAATCGTCGCCATCGAAAAGACTGCGGGCGGCGAACCGGTGGAGAAGGAATGGGCTTTCGTCAAAGAAGGCGACAAGTGGAAGATCAAGTCGGCACCGATGCCCTGAAATGCCTTCGAACCGGCTCAGTCCAGCGACACCCAAGCGGGTTTTATTCCCCGGTGATGAGCGCGGCTTCGCAGACCAAGCCGGGGCCGAAGCCCAGCAGAACCACCGGCGCCTCCGCACGCCGTTCGCGCAGCCGCTTCAAAATGAACAGCACCGTCGGCGACGACATATTGCCGAACTCGGCGTACACCGCGCGCGAGTCGGCCATGGCGTCGTCGGTCAATCCTAGCGCCGCTTGGGCGGCCTGCAAAATGCGCGGCCCTCCGGGGTGGATCGCCCACGAGCCGATTTGTCCGACCGTCAACCCGCGTTCCCCAAGCCAAGCGTCGATCCACGTCCGCAAGCTCCGCTCGATGAATACCGGGATCTGTTTCGACAACACCATCTCGAAGCCGTGATCGCCGACGAACCAGCCCATTTCCGCAGCGGAATCCGGGATGATGCCAGAGGCGGTCGCCGCGACGCGGTAGCCGCCGGCCCCGCGACCCGACGCGACGATCGCCGCGGCGCCGTCGGCGAAGAGTGCATTCGCGATCGCCTTGTCGATGTCCGGCCCGGTGTAGTAGTGGAGGCTGCACAACTCCACGGCCGCGAGCAGCACCGTATTCGCCGGGTCGGCCGCGAGGGCGAGGGCCGCACGCAGACCGTTGATCGCGCCGTGGCAACCCATGAAACCGACGTGGATGCGCTCGGTCGTCGGCCGGAGGCCGAGCTCGCGGATCACGGCGAAATCGAACCCCGGCGAGGCGAACCCGGTGCACGACACCGTGACGAGGTGCGTGATCGACTTCGCTGACAAGCCGCTGTCGACCAAGGCGTTCGCGGCGGCTTGCACCGCGAGCTTGGGGGCGAGCTCGGCGTACATGGCCATGCGCTGCGCCGTCGTCGGGCCGAGGGGATCGTCGCCCGGCAGAAAGGGCGAACCCGAAAGCCGCGTGCCGGTGAGGAGGTCGTTGATGAACGGCCGGCCGAGGACTTGGAAGCGCGTGCGGACGCCCGACTTGGCGTAGACGGCGGGGAGCCAACTCGCGGTACGGATGGCCGGATGGCCCAACACTTGAGCCGACTTCAGCGACTCGGCCGTGGTCACGTTGTCGGGGGGAACGGCGGTACCGAGACCGTGGAGCACGAGGGGCATCAACGCACTCCGGGTCGGGATACCAACGGTTGATTCAGGGAACGCACGATAGGGCGTGCGAGTGCGGGTATCAGCCGCAGGCCGCGCACCGCGATGTCGCATAGGCCCGGCCGCTTCAGGCTCCACGCCAGTGCCCGACAAGCCCACTGCCGTTCGCCGACGCAGCGGCGGTGCAAGGCGTCCCATTCGATATCGAGGGTACCCGGGCCATATCGGGCACAGCGTTCGACCAGTGGCGCCACCGCGACGGCACTCGCCATCGCCCAGGCCATCCCTTCGCCCGTGAAGGGCTCGATGTACCCCGCGGCATCGCCGATGGCGAACCAGCGCGGCCCGCTGACGCGCACCGGGGCGCGGGTCAGCGGCGGTGTGCCCTTCCAACTGACCTCGAGCAGGCCGGGAATCGCCGGGAGGCCGGACGATTGCAGAATCGCCTGTGCCGCGCCGGGTAATCCGAGCCGTTGGACGAAGGACGCATCGAATGCCGCCGCGACATCGAGCCGGCCATCTTCCAAGCGAACGAGGCCGACGTACCCGCCGCGCCCGGTCGCCATGGATATCGTCCCCGATTCGTATTCTGCGGGAGCATCTTCGAGAATCGCCCCGGCTCCGATGCGGGATCCCTCGACCACAACGGCCGATGGCTGGCGCGCTCGTCCGTTCAATCCGTCGGCGACGATGACCGCCTTCGCCCGCAGTCCACCGGACAGGGATACCTCGTCGGCACCGGATGTTACATCCAATTGAACGCGCGTGCCGGGTTGGAATGTGACACCGGCGCTCACCGCCGCGTCGATCAAGGCGACATCGAACGCCTCGCGGGAGAGCGCGACCCCGCCGGGCAATCGCAGTATCGCACAGCGTCCGCCCGCACCCAATTTCAGGCGGTTCAACGGCACGGCCCCGAGTTCCGCGGGGAGTTCGCCCAGTCCGGCGGCGGTTAACGCCGAGAGCGCGTGTTGATTCAAACAGCAGCCGCAGACCTTGCTGCGCGGGAAAGTCGCTCGATCGACAAGCAGCACCTTCAAGCCGCGCTGGGCGACGGCGCGGGCGGCCAACGACCCCGCCGGGCCGGCCCCAATGACAATAGCGTCCCAAGGTGTCACGAGGGCTTCCTCCACGTCAGCAGCCAGCGGCAGGGGAAGCGGCCGGTAACGGTGGCACCGGCCAAGCCGGCGCGCATTGCGAGCGCCGCGGCTTCGGATCGGGTGAACGCGGCGCGGACGCTCAGCGGCCCATCGACGCGGACCACGCGGGAGCGGGTGACCAACCGCGTCGCGGTCCAAACGAGGCCGAGGTTCCACCGGCTTCGGGACAGGTCGTTCACGAGGACGAGCCGCTCCGTCGCGGCGGCCAGCCGGGCGAGCAGTGCCACCGCGTCGTCATCGGACAGGTGGTGTAGAAAGAGCGAGCAGACGACGATGTCAAACCCGGTGGGCAGCGGCTCGGCGAGGGCGTCGGCCCGGAAATAATTCACCGATGCCCCAGCCGCGCCGCTGCGGGTCTCGGCGGCATCGAGCGCCACGGCGCTGATGTCGCACGCGCTCAATTCCAGTTTGGCACCGGCCCGTTTCCAGAGTCCGAGTGGAACGTCGCCCGAGCCGGTGGCGACATCGAGCACCTTGACGGGTCGTCCAAGTTCGCCGGCCAGCTTTCGCACGGCGGGCCATAAGACGCCGACGCTGTTGGACCACGCATTCAGCCGTGCCAAGCCGGCCAGCGCCCGGCGGTGCTCGTCGGCCGGCAGCGCGGGATCGTCCATGAGTTCGGGTTGAAGATCGCGCTGGCGCAACGGGTGACCCGGGGGTGTGTGAACTCCTCATTGTAGACGTTCGGCCCAGTCACTCCACGGCGCAAATTCCCCTCGGAATTTCGAAACAGAGCACAACCCCCTCTTTTTCCTTCACCCAAGTTCCCGTCTTCAAGTCCAGCGGCTTCACGACTTCTTTCAATTCCGTGCGTTGATTACCCGAGATCACGGTGAACGACTTCGGTAGTTTCACTGGCAACTTCACCGTGAACTGCGGGCAGGCGAACGGCGCCGTGAATTTCCAGCCCGTCTCGGTGCGTTCGATTTTCGTCAGTTCCTTCGCGGCCCAATAGCGCGCGATCTCGCTCAGCCTCATCCAAATCAGATGATCGAACTTCGCGTGCAGGCGCTTCACGACTTCTTTGAAGATGTCGAAGCCGTCGCGGTCGCCGTTGTAGTAGATGCCCGGCCAGTGCGCGACCATGATCGCCGGCTCACCGCGACCGATGACATCGACCATCCGCCCGCGTTTCAAATCCTCGGTGATGAATAAATCAGACCGACCACGTTCGAGGCCGTCCCAGCCGCCGAACCAGTCGCCGGCGCAGCCGATGATCGACACGACGCACCCCGGATTCTTCCCGTCCAGCCCGGTGGCATTCTCGACCCGTGGGGCGACGCTCTCCTTCCCCTCGCTGATGAGGTGGCGGAAGTAGTGCGGAATCTCGGTCTTGAAGACATCCCGGCAGGCTTGGAACGTACCGGTGCTGAGGTTGGCGAGGTTCTTGTTCCCGAAGCCGCCGGGCGTCGTGATCCCCTCGCAATCGAGGCCGACGTTCTTGAGCACCTTCATGGCGTAGGCCATGTACGTCGCCAGTTCATCGCTCGATTTCTTCTGGCTGAAGCCCCAGTTTTCCAAGTGGTTCTCATCGCGCTCCTCGTACGCCCGGCCGGTCTTGGTGTCGATGGCCCAGGTGTGCGTCATCATCTCCGGGTGGATGTCCCAGTCCGGCGCCATCAAATCGCGAACGAGCTTGATGCTCTCCTTCAACTCCTTCTTGCTCCAGCCCGGCATGTCGCGGTCGAGCCAGCCGACGCAGGCCGGGTAGGGGATGACGCTGTACTTCCCCTTGATGCCGCGCTCGCCGCACCACTCGCCGAACTCGCGCACGAAGCTGTCGGGGATTTCGCGTGGCAGCTTCTTCCAGTTCTGCTTGTAGCGCTCCGGGTAGACTTCGGCGAAGTGCGGGATGCAGTAGTGCGCCAAGTTCACGAGGCAGGTGGAATCGTCGATAATGAAGCTGACCGGCACCCGCCCGCGCGGATTGACGACGGCGACGCCCTCGGTCGGTTTCGGCCGATCGCCCGGCACTTGTGCCAAGGCCGGTGCGGCGATGGCGGCGCCGAGGAATTCGCGGCGGGAAGGCGTCGGCAGGTCAAACTTCACGGGCCACACGGAGGAACGAGTTGGGAAGCTGGATACTACCGCGCAGCCGGAGCGAATTCAACGAAATGACCATTTGTTAGAACTCCAAGAATCGTCGGCATTGGTTCGATCTTTGGCATGCCCTTTGAACCAACTTTAGCTTTCAGCTTTCGGTCATTCTGCATACCCCCCCGGCCGAAAGCAGCGAAAGCAGCGAAAGCAGTGAAAGCAGCGAAAGCAGCGAAAGCAGCGAAAGCAGTGAAAGCAGCGAAAGCAGCGAAAGCAGCGAAAGCAGCGAAAGCAGTAAAAGCTCCGAAAGCTCCGAAAGCTAAACCGCATGGCCGATCGTTGTGCCCTGCAGAAGTCGGAGTCCGATCAGCGGAGAATAAACGCGAAAGCACGGATTGGCTCGATTCGGTTGCCGAATCGGCCGACACTGCAAGATATGTCAGGAGCGACGCGCGTGGAACATTGGTTCGTTTACATCCTCCGCTGTGCCGACGGCACGCTCTATACGGGAGTGACGCTCGATCTCGACCGGCGCTGCCGGCAGCACAACGCGGGCACGGCCTCACGGTATACGCGCAGCCGATTACCGACGAAGTTGATCTACCGGGAACAACAAAATGGGCGCGGCGCGGCCCTGAAACGGGAATTCGCGATCAAGCGACTGACGAGGCCTGAAAAAATGGCACTGATTTTCCAATCCGTGCGGGCGGCCTGAGCGGTTCGTCGGCCCGCTGGCACGGAAGCTGCCAAATCCGTGGGGGGACAACACCGACGGAGAATCATCATGATGACTCAAACTGCGTGCCGCCAAGACTGGGATAGCGCGAACCTGATGTCGCTGTACGCCGAATTGGATGATCGCCCGTGGAAGCAACGGATTATGGGCGATTTGACCGACGTAGCGACGCTGCTCGATTGCCTCGAAGTCTGGGGCGTGCCCGAACGCAAAGTTTTCACCCGCGACGACGGGACATTCGTGGTGAAATGGCGCGATTGAACGCTGGAGGTCAGAGCAGGGTCGTTCGCCGATACGTCAGAGCCGGACGCGTCAGCGACGTGGTGCTCCATTTCAACAATTTCTCTTTCTGAGCCGGACTCGAACGTCGCTGACGCGTCCGGCTCTGACTTGCCGACATTGCGCGATCTCAA
>JBBRUN010000113.1:0-12370 GCA_038247765.1 Gemmatales bacterium
ATACCACTACCCGTATCCGGAGTCGATCCTCGCGGCGGAACAAGCCGGGATCGCGTGATTGGGCATTCCGCGAGCGTAGCCTCACCGGATTCCTCCGTAACGCCGGGGGTTGAATCCCACTCCCATCCTGCAAAGATACTCCTTGCCGCCCGCGCTGCTGCGTGTCCCAATAGGGCGGCCTAGGAGTTCCCACCCATGATCCGTCTATTCGTCGCGTGCCTCATCGCCGGCATGCTCGCCATCCCGTCCGGCTTCGGGCAACCGAAGCCGACCGCCCCCAAGGAGCCGACGTTGCCCGAAGGAATCACCAAAGGCAGCACCGTCGAGGGCCTCACCGAATACAAGCTGAAAAACGGCCTCAAAATCATCCTGCTGCCCGATGCGGCATCGTCGAAAGTGACGGTCAACTGCACCATCTTCGTCGGCAGCCGGCACGAGGGGTACGGCGAAACGGGCATGGCCCACCTGCTCGAACACATGGTTTTCAAAGGTTGCCCGAAGTTCACCGACGTGCCCAAAGCGCTGCGCGACCACGGGGCCAACTTCAACGGCACCACGGCAGTGGATCGCACCAACTATTTCGAAACCATGAACTCCAGCGACGAGAACCTCGAATTCGGCATCGAACTCGAAGCCGACCGGATGATGAACAGCTTCGTGAAGCGCGAAGACCTGATGAGCGAATTCACCGTCGTCCGCAGCGAATTCGAACGGGGCGAAAACAACCCCGTCGCCATCTTGCTCCAACGGATGCAAGCCGCGTCGTTCGAGTGGCACAACTACGGCAAATCGACCATCGGCAACCGCACCGACATCGAGAAGGTGCCCGTCGATAGTTTGAAGGCCTTTTACAAGAAGTACTACCGCCCGGACAACGCGATGCTGATCGTGGCCGGGAAGTTCGACGAATCGAAGGCCCTCGCCCTGATCGCCAAGCACTTCGGGCCGATCGCGCAGCCGAAGGATCCGGTCCCCGCGACCTACACCGAAGAACCGGCCCAAGACGGCGAACGCATCGTCACGCTCCGCCGCGTCGGCACCGTCGGCGCCGCCGGGGTCTGCTACCACATCCCCTCGGCCGTCCACGCCGACTACGCCGCAGTCGAAGTGCTCAACAGCGTCCTCACGACCGAACCGACGGGCCGGCTCTACAAGGCGCTCGTCGAAACGAAGAAGGCCAGCCAAGCCGGCGGCTTCGCCCGCAACACCCACGACCCGAGCACGATCACGATGCTCGCCTTCACCGAACCGGACAAGCTCGAAGCGGCCCGCGATGCCCTCATCGAAACCGTCGAGACGCTCGACAAGACGCCGATCACCAAAGAAGAAGTCGAACGGGCCGTGCGGACGCTGACGCAACAGCGCGAACGGACATTGGCCAATAGCCAGCTCTTCGCTATCGGCCTGTCCGACTGGGCCGCCTGCGGGGACTGGCGCCTGTTCTTCCTCCACCGCGACCGCCTCGAAAAGGTGACCGCGGACGACGTGAACAAAGTCGCGGCCAAGTACCTCGTGCGGCCGAACCGCACCGTGGGTCTGTACATCCCGACGAAAGCCGCCGAGCGCGCCGCCGTGCCGAGCACGCCGAGCATCGACGACCTCGTGAAGGGGTACGTCGGCCGGGAAGCCGTGGTCGCGGGCGAAGCCTTCGACCCGACCCCGGACAACGTCGAGAAGCGTGTGAGCCGCGGCGAAATCGACGGCGTCAAGTACGCGTTCCTGTCCAAGAAGACCCGCGGTGAAACTGTGACGGCCATTATCAACTTGCGCTTCGGCAACCTCGACAGTTTGAAGGGCCAAACCGAAACCGCCGACTTTATGGGTTCGATGATGCTGCGGGGCACGAAGTCGAAATCCCGCGAACAATTGAAGGACGCCTTCGACAAACTCAACGCCGTCGTGGCCGTGAAGGCCGACGCCGGGGAAATGACCATCAGCTTGCAAACGAAGAAAGCCAACCTCCCGGCGGTGCTGGCACTCGTGAAAGAAGTCCTCCGCGAACCGAGCTTCCCCGAAGCCGAGTTCGAAACGCTGAAGCGCGAAGAAATCGACAACTTCGGCCAAGCGAAGTCCGATCCGCAAAACTTGGCGAACACGGCGCTGAGCCGGAAGCTGGCACCCTATCCGGCGGACGATGTTCGCTACACGCCGACGATGGACGAGTCCGCCGCCCGCATCAAGAAAGTGACGCTGGCCGACATCAAGAAGCTTTACGAATCGCAACTCGGCGGCGAACACGGCGAAATCGCCATCGTGGGCGACTTCGAACCTGTCGAAGTCAAGAAAGGCCTCGAAGGCGTACTGGCCGGTTGGAAATCGGAGACGAGGTACAAGCGGATCGAAGGCAAGGTCTTCACCGTGAAAGGTAGCACCGAGAAGATCAACACGCCGGACAAGGCCAACGCGGTGTACGCCGCCGGCTTGCCGGTGAAGATCAAGGATGGGGACGAAGACTACGCCGCGATGCGCGTCGGCAACTATCTGCTCGGCCAAGCTCCGTTGGCGTCGCGCCTGAGCGCCCGCGTCCGCGGCAAAGACGGCCTCAGCTACGGCGTCGGATCCAAGTTCAGCGCCGACGCCTTGGACGAGAACGGCCGCTTCAGCATCAACGCCATCACGAACCCGGCGAACATGGAGAAGGTCGATAAAGCCATCGCCGAGGAAGTGACTCGCTTCGTCAAAGACGGCGTCAGCGCCTCCGAACTCGAAGAGGGGAAGAAGGCCTTCATCCAATCGCAGAAGGTGCTGCTGAGCAGCGACGGGGCCATCGCCGGCCAACTGGCCGACGGACTGCATACGGGCCGGACGTTTCAGTACTTCGCGGACTTGGAGAAAAAGATCGAGGCGCTGCAACCGGGCGACGTGAAGCGAGCCTTCGACAAGCACGTGAAACCGGGCGAGTTGGTGATCATTCAAGCCGGCGATTTCGAGAAGAAGTAGTAGTGCGGTTGGCGAGCCGGGGAACTATCACCCCGGCCCCGTCACCTTCCGCAATATCCCCGCGCTCGAATTCACAATCCGCCGTCGCCGAGCCTTCAGAGGCTCGGCGGCTTCGGCCTGTTTCTTCTGGAGATCGTCGAGGTTCGCTTGGCAGAAGGGGCAACCGACGGTTTTCAGGTGGAATTCGATGTAGTCCAACTTCGACGGATCGAGCGCTTGCAAGATGTAGCCGCCGAGTTGATCGCGATTGGGGCACGACAGGTGTTCCCGCCGCCAGATCGCCCCGATGGTGTGTTCGCCGCGATCTTCCTCGGCCCGCACCTCTTCGAACAATTGCCGGGCTTCCGCATCGTCGCGGAGAACCTTCTCCACGGTCGCCATTTCCGCATCCGGGAGGGCGTCGTGGAGAAAATCGCGCAAGACCGGTTTCGTGAGGCGTGCCATGGTGTTCGCACTGTCCCAAAGGAATCGAGCACCGTCGTTTTAGCGAAACCACCCGCCTCAGTCCGCATCGTGGGCCAGTTCGTGGTTCATCACTTCTTTTTCGTTTCCAAGTGTTTGTCGAACCAGTCGGCGAGCAGTTTCATGTCTTCACCCATGGTGGCCCAGCCGTGAGCTTGGCCTTTTTTGATGACCAATTCGCACGGCACCTTGGCCCCTTTCAATTTTTCGATCATCGACTCGGCCTGTTGCAGCGGAACGAGGACGTCTTTGTCGCCGTGGAGGATCAGCGCCGGAGCCGAGTCTTTGCTAACGTGTGTGATCGGCGAAATCGCTTTGCTGATCTCTTTGCGTTTCGCGGCGTCGGTGATCAAGACGAACGACTTGGTCTTCTTGTCGAGCTCGGTGAAATCGAACGGGGCCTTGAAATTCGTCAAGGTGCCGCTGCCGATGGCGAGTTCGCCCTCTTTGCCGTAGTTCATAAAGTCGGTCGGCGGGAAGAAGCAGGCCACGGCGGCCACCTTCGACGATTCCTTATTCACCGGATCTTTCGCGTTGGGGTCGCCCGGTTTCGGGGCGCAACCTTGCATGAGCGAGAGGTGACCGCCCGCCGAAGCACCGCTGATGCCGATGCGCTCGGGGTCGACGGCGTACTTCTTCGCGTTGGTGCGGATGTAGCGCACGGCACGGTGTAGGTCTTCGAGCACTTCGGGAATGCTGTACTTCGGTTGCGAGCCGTGCAACACGGCGAAGCAGACGTAACCGCGATTCAGAAACTCTTGTACGAAGCCGACGTTGACGCTTTCCTTCGACGAGAACCAGCCGCCGCTGACGCAAAAGATCACCGCGGCGCCGTTCGGCTTTTCTTTCGGTACGAAGACGTCCATCGTGAGCGCCGTGCCGAATTTGCGACCGTAGATCACGTCGTCGGTGCGAGTGTAGTTCGGAGTCTGCGCCATCGCGGCGACCGGCAGCAGCAAGAGCACGAGCAGAGCGAGACGCATGATTCACCTCGGTGGGATAATGGGGCACAATCAGCCAGAGAAGAAAGAAGTCATTCACCGCAGAGGAAGAAGAGGACGCGGAGATCCGACGAATCAATATTCGGCGAAGAGCATCACCGTCTGGAAATGCCAGGTTGAATTCCTCTGCGGCCTCTTCTTTCTCTGTGCATCTGCGGTTAATCTTTCTTCTTCGCGGGAGGGGCCGGGAATTCGACCTTTTTGACGCTTTGCAGGTATTCGAGCGTCGTCTCGGCCAGTTTGCCACCCATTTTCGCGTGCCAGTGGAGCGTGAAGCCGTGCGGGCCTTTGGCGTCGATCAGTTTGGGTTGCAGCGTCAGCAGAGCCTTGACCACCTCGAGTTGGCCGAGCATGGTCGCGGCGAAGAGGTCCACGCGGGCGCCCTTCTCGATGAGGAATTCGGCGATCTCGCGGTTGCCCAAGTGCGAGGCGCCTCCGAGGGCCGTTTCCCAATCCCCCGCTCCCCAATCCATCGCGGCATTCAGCAGCGCCGGCTCCTTTTCGAGTAACTTCTTCACCATCGGCAAGTCCATGTGACCGTAGATCACGAAGTCTTGCACCAGCAGCCGATTGATCTGCGGCTTCTTCCACCCCGGCGCGAATTTCGGGGCGTCGTAATCGCGCTCGAAGGGGGCTTCGACGGGCTTCGCGACTTCCGCAGGCTTCGCAGAATCTGCCCCTTCGGCAACCGTGGCGACCGCGGCGGAACCGACGACAACTGCGAACTCGCGGCGGGACAGGGAATCGGACATGGAGCACCTCGTATATGGTATTGGAATTGTAGCAGAAGTCGGAGTGCCACAAACCTTCACTACCGCCGACCGGCGGCAAAATGAGTTGTGAAGCGGCCGAGGACGGATATTTCGGAATTATTACAAAACGCGAATGGCTTCACTCGGATCAGTTGAGTAGATATTCAGCAACCCCCACAATTTTCAAACCAGCCGCAATGTTCCACTACCGAAGCGTACTATCCGCCACCCCATGAGACAGCCTCCGATGCCGAAAACGCCGGTAGTTTTGCTCGGCCAACTTCCCGAAGGTCCGCCGGTGTCGGATTGTTTCGCAATGCTCGCGTCCAAGAATCGCGGCTCGACATCCGGTGGGAAACCATTCTTCAATTGCAAATTTCAAGATTCGGCCCGCACCGCCACCGCGATGATTTGGGAAGACACCGATTGGTTTGCGGCGTGCGACACCGAATGGCAACCGGGGCAATTCTTCAAAATTCGCGGCATCTTCGCTGTCAGCGACAAGTATGGCCCGCAATTGGCAATCCACGCCGTGCGACCGGTGAAAGATGACGACTCGGCCGACGGTTTCGACGAAAGCGCGTTTTACAAACGCTCCCGATTCGATTCGGAAGCGATGCTCGCGGAGTTGATCAAACTCGCCGAAACGGAAATCGCGGTGGAGCCGCTGAAGCAATTGACGTTGAAATTACTCGCGGACAATGCGGAAGCCCTGAAGCGCCTCCCGGCGACGCAGGGCAAGTTCTTCCCGTTCCCCGGCGGTTGGCTCGAACACACGCTGTCAGTCGCGAAGAATTGTTTGCTGCTCGTGGATCGTTATCGGCTCGTTTACCCGGAACTGACGCCGCCGTTGAACCGCGACATCGTCGTGAGCGCCGCGATCCTGCACGACCTCGGCCGCGTGGCGGAGTATTCGATTCCCGATGTGCCCGGCGTGCCGGTGGAAGTCTCGGTCGCAGGCCGGCTCTTCGGGCACCTCGCCCTCGGCCGCGATCTCATTCGCCTCGAAGCCGCCAACCACGCGGAGCTCGACCGCGAATTGCTGCTGCTGCTCGAGCACGTCGTGCTGGTCCACCTCGCGTTGCCCGAATGGGGTTCGCCGAAGCTGCCCGCAGTGCCGGAGGCGTTGATCCTCCACCACGCCGACGACCTCGATGCGAAGATGGAGATGTTCGTGCGTTGCTTGTCGAATGACAAATCCGACGGCGCTCTCACGGAGCCGGACAGCGTTTTGAAGCGGGCGCTGTGGAAAGGCCGGAAGGCGTAGGCGCCCGTCGGGTCATTTGGGATGTTGCTGGAAGAACTTCACAATCAGTTTCGGAGCATCTTCCGGGAACTTGTGGTCGCCCGGCCCGATCAGCGAGACGAACGGCGTACCGGTTTTCGACGAATACTCGGTGCCGACGAGATCGCCGGCCTTGCCCCAGTCCTTCCCACTCGATTCGCAGCCGTTGAGCTTGCGCAGGCGTTCCATCGTGCTCGCTTGCCATTCGTACTTCACCAGCGGATCCTTCTGCCCCGCGACGTGCAGTGCCGGCTTCGGCTTGAGGTTCTTGAAGTCGGTCCCCGGTCCGGATGCGCTCGGGGCGACCGCCGCGAAGGTGTCCCCGCGCTCGGCCCAAAGTGTGTATGTGAAGCCGCCGCCGTTGGAGTGCCCCGTACTGTAGATCCGCTTTTCGTCGATCTTCTGTTCTTTCTTCAGCGACTTAAGCACGGCATCGAAGAACTTCAAATCGCGGTCGCCCTGATCCCCGGCGTTCGATTGCCAGCCGGTCTTTTTTCCTTCGGGGTCGGTCAGCTTCCCCGGCGTCGGCAGGCCCTGCATGTACACGACGATCGCCTCGGGCCAGTGGGTCTGGTAAGCGAAGGTCCGGGCCGCGTGGGCCGCGGTACCGCCGTGACCGTGGAAGCCGAAGACGACCGGCGCCGGCTTGTCGCCTTGGGCCGGCCGGTAGACGATCGCTTCGCGCTTGGCGCCGCCGACGGTCCACTCCATCTTCTTCGGGGCGGCATCGGCAGCGGGAATCAGCAACAGCGCCGTGAGGGAAACGAAGAGCATGGCAAACTCCCGGTGGGTGTGACGCTGAGAACAACACGCAAAGCACGGGGATATTACAGCGAGTGTGCGAAACACCGTACCAACGAGGTCGAATTGCGTATAGTTAATATATGTATATACGCTCCGGATCGGGGAAGTCAAATCGGAACGCCGATATTTTCCGCTCGACGAATGGGCAATGAAGTTAAGTGGGGGTGGAGGTGGCGTTTAGCGGGACGAGATTTGCGAGCTTGGTGATCCACGCGTCGAAGTGGGGGCACTTGGCGCGAATGGTGGGGAGGCCGATCAATTGGGCGAGTTCCGGAGCCATCGTCCCGTGCAAATTATCGTAGCGTGGATAGACGGCTGCGATGTGTTTGCTCGGGGCAGTCTGTGGGCCATCGTCGATCAACTCCGGCGTCAGGTAGCCAGCGGCGATCTCGCCCAAGCTCGCAAGTTGGCTGTCCGAGAGGTCGAACAGTCGGAAGTTGGAAACGCTATCGAAGGAGTCGCAAAAGAGGATCGTCTCGAATTCGTGAAGCTGAATGTGGGGGATGAATCGAGGATCGGGGAGATCGGCCGCGAAGCTCTCCTCGAGCTTGTTGACACGCTCTCGTGGAAGGTGCTTCAGTGCATCCGCTTCAGCCAGGTTCGGAAAGCCAGTGGGGACGGCGTAGAGGTCAATCATCGTGGTGAAGAAGACGTCCGGCCCATCGTTCTGCCTTTGGAAGCGCTCGATGTCCTTTTTCATCCTGGCATAGTTCCTGCCCCCGCCACGAGTGACGACGCCCTTCCGCGTCGAATTGGCGATTCGAATGGCGTGGAGCGTGATGTCGAACGTCGCCAAGTGGGGCGCGAGCACATTATCCGCGAACGTCTGCTCCGCCAAACCCTCTCCGAACAGATACAGGCGGATCATCAGTGCGGTCCCCCGCCGATCACGTTTTTCTCCCACACTTCGCCGAGGGTGTAATCCTCCAACCATTCCCGGAGCTTGTCGGGATCGGGTCGGGAAAAGCGGCTTTCCTTGCCGACTCGATCCACGACGATGATGTCCTCGGGTTCGAAGTGGTTGAGGAACGCGGTCGACTGCGTGCTGATGAGAACCTGTGTCCTTTCGGCCGCGCTTTTGAAAAGCGACGCGATGACTTCGATCGCATACGGGTGCAAGCCGAGTTCGGGTTCATCGACGATGATGATCGACGGCAATTGATCGTCCGGCAGGAGCAATAGAGTGATGAGGCACATGGCCCGGAGTGTGCCGTCGGAGATCTGATGAGGGCCGAAGAGAACGTCGGAGTCTTTTTCGAACCAATTGAGTACGATTTGTGGGTTGACAGCTTTGAATTTGAACGTTCCAAAATACGGCGCGATCAACCGAATCGTTGAGACAACCCGCTCATAAACTTTAGGACTTTCTGCGCGGATCCGATGTAATACCGCAGCAATATTTCTACCGTCGGGCGCAAGTTTCTCCGAATCTTCCCGGTATACAGTCTTATGGAAACCAGCGCTTGCTGATGTATCGTCGAGATGCAAAATTTGGATAGCCTTGAACAATTCCGCGATAGTGCTCGCCGGTTGCTTGCCCCGCATTGGCCACGTTTCGAGCGCAGTCGTCTGTTGACCCCGCGCCACATCCTCCGACCCTCCCAATCCAATAACAATAGGGCGGTATACCAGCCTCTCCTCGTTAAACCCGAGTTGTTCGACCGGGATCAATTCCAAAAGTTGGCTGTAGGAGTATTTCCCACCACTATTTTCGTACTCAACCCTACCCTCAATTTGTTGTGTCACTTTCGAACCGTAATATAACATCGGTTCTGCGTACCCCGAACTCATGACATGGGTACGCAATCCGCCTTGCTTCTCCACTATCGCATTCAGGAGCTTGAAGTACGAGATCAAATTGCTCTTGCCCGAGCCGTTGGCCCCGATCATCACGTTCAGGGCGCGCAGCTCCAGATCCATCGACTTGATCGACTTGAACCCCTTCAACTGAATCCGTTTGAGCAGTCCCAACGCGAAACCCCGGAGATGGTGGACGATGCACTCTATCATAGATCGACCGCCTCGGGCATCAACCGGTTCGCCTTTTCCGCTCTCGGCTCCCCGCGCCCTACCGGCGCGGGCTGCGGCTAAATAGCATAAACCCCTGTGGCTCTCCCGAAGCGGCAGCGATGCCGGCCCACACCTTACCTTCGTTTGATCCGTCGAGGTTCCGATGACCCCTCCCGCCGGGCTTGATGCCCCGCCCCTAGCCCCTTCCGCGAGCGGCAAGCACGCCCACGAAGAAGTCGAAAGCATCACGATCCGATTCGCCGGCGACTCCGGCGACGGCATGCAACTCGCCGGTACGCAGTTCACCAACACCTCGGCCCTCGTCGGCAACGACATCGCCACCTTCCCCGACTTCCCCGCCGAAATCCGCGCCCCCGCGGGAACGCTCGCCGGAGTCTCCGGGTACCAACTCCACTTCAGCAGCACGCGCATCTACACCCCCGGCGACGTGCTCGACGCCCTCATCGTCATGAACCCGGCGGCGCTGAAGACGAACCTGCGCGACCTCAAGAAGGGCGGCATCCTCGTTCTGAACACCGACGCGTTCGGCCAGAACGACCTCGATAAAGCCAAGTACAAGGCGAACCCGCTCGACGACGGTTCGCTCACCGGCTATCGCCAAATCCGCGTGTCGGTGTCTAAACTCACCCGCGAAGCGGTGAAAGAGTGCGGCCTGTCGCCACGGGAACAGGACCGCTGCAAGAACTTTTTCGCCCTCGGCCTCGTGTACTGGATGTACGAGCGCCCGCTCGAAGCCACCATCAAGTGGATCAAAGACAAGTTCGGCCGGAAGCCGGAGCTGATGCCGGTGATGGACGCCAACACGCGTGCCCTGAAGGCCGGCTACAACTACGGCGATACGGTCGAAGTGATGCCTGTGCAGTACACCGTCGGCAAGGCGAAGATCGAACCGGGCGTGTACCGCAAGATCACCGGCAACGAAGCGATCGCCATCGGCTTGGTCGCCGCGGCCCATAGCGCCAACAAGACGCTCGTCTACTCGGGCTACCCGATCACGCCCGCCAGCTCCGTCCTCGAAGATCTGTGCAGCGTCGAGATGCGCCGCCACGGCGTCAAAACCCTGCAAGCCGAAGATGAAATCGCCGCGTGTGGGATCGCCATCGGCGCCAGTTTCGGCGGGGCCATCGGTGTCACCGGTACCAGCGGCCCCGGCATCTGCTTGAAGTCCGAAGCCATCGGTTTGGCCGTGATGACCGAACTCCCCTTGGTCATCCTCGACATCCAACGCGGTGGGCCGAGCACGGGTCTGCCGACGAAGACGGAGCAAGCCGACCTGCTGCAAGCGATGTTCGGCCGCAACGGCGAAAGCCCGGTGGCCATCATCGCGCCCCAGTCGCCGGTCGATTGCTTCGAGATGGCCTACGAAGCGGTGCGGATCGCCACGCAGTTCATGTGCCCGGTATTTCTGTTGTCGGACGGTTACCTCGCCAATGGCTCAGAACCGTGGAAAATTCCCGATTCGACCAAGCTGCCGAAGATCGAAATCACCCACCCGACCGGGCCGAACAGCGAAGGCTGGAACGGCCCCGGCCACGAAGTCGGCGAAGGCTCCGCGAGCAAGTACCTCCCGTACAAACGGGACAAGTACCTGAGCCGGCCGTGGGCCATCCCGGGCACGCCGGGACTCGAGCACCGCATCGGCGGCATCGAGAAGCAGGACACGACCGGCAACATCAATTACGAGCCGGCCAACCACGAGCACATGGTGCACACGCGCTGGCAGAAGATCGAGAATATCGCCCTGACGATTCCCGATCTGGAAGTGACCGGCGACGCCGACGCGGAACTGCTACTGCTCGGCTGGGGCGGGACCTTCGGTAGCATCTTCACCGCCGTGGAACGGGCGCAGCGCAAGGGGTTGAAGGTCGCCTCTGCGCACCTGCGGTATCTGAACCCGATGCCGAAGAATACCGAAGCCGTGCTGAAGCGATTCAAGAAGGTGCTGGTGCCGGAGTTGAACAGCGGGCAATTGTGCTGGCTGCTGCGGGCGAAGTATTTGGTCGATGCGCAGGGGTTGAACAAAGTGCAGGGGCGGCCGTTCTTGATCAGCGAGATTGAAGAAGGCATCGTCCAGGCGTTGAAGGGATAGCCCCTTCTTCACCCCAACGGGGCCGCCGTGTATAGCCCAGGGCGGAAGCCCTGGGTAACGTCCCGGAAATAGAATCCGCCCCGAAGGCCGGTGCAGAAACGGCGATCCCTTCGGGTTGCAACGAATATTATTCGTCAACCCAGGGCTTCCGCCCTGGGTTATAAACGGGGCCCCGTTTGGGGCGAAAACAAATACACAAAACTCTACACCCAACACCCTAGGTTTCCATGTCCGCCACCACTCTCCCGACCCTGACCGCCAAAGACCTGACCTCCGACCAAGAGGTTCGCTGGTGCCCCGGTTGCGGGGACTATTCCATCCTCGCGCAGATGCGCAAGGCACTGGCGACCGTCGGCGTACCGCGCGAGAAACTCGCGTTCGTCTCGGGAATCGGCTGCTCCAGCCGCTTCCCCTATTACATGAACACCTACGGCTTCCACACGATCCACGGCCGGGCACCGACGTTCGCCACCGGTTTGCGACTCGCCAACCCCGACTTGCAAATCTGGATGGTCACCGGCGACGGCGACGGCCTCAGCATCGGCGGCAACCACCTGATGCACGTCCTCCGCCGCAACATCGACATCAAGATCCTGCTCTTCAACAACGAGATCTACGGTTTGACGAAGGGCCAATACAGCCCGACGAGCCGGAAAGGGACGCCGACCAAGACGAGCCGGACCGGCTCGGTGGAAACGCCGATCCGCCCGCTGAGTTTGGCCCTCGCCGCCGAAGCGACATTCGTGGCCCGCACCGTGGATGTCGATATCCAACACCTTATGGCGACGCTGCAAAAAGCGGCGGCGCATAAGGGGACCGCCTTCGTCGAAATCTACCAGAACTGCAAAATCTTCAACGACGAAGTCTTTGCCTACGCCACCGACAAGAGCGTGAAGGCCGACAACCTCCTCTACGTCGAGCACGGCAAGCCGATGATCTTCGGCAAGAACCGCAACAAAGGGATCCGGCTCAATGGCCTCAAACCGGAGGTCGTCGAGGTCGGCAA
>JBBRUN010000114.1:0-12282 GCA_038247765.1 Gemmatales bacterium
AGCATCGAGAGGAACGCCGCGTGAGCTTCCGCCAATTGGGCGGACTTCGCCGCGAGCGTAATTACCGATTGCGCGGCTTGTGCCTCGAGCTGCCGGATGCGATTGATCTCGTAAGACGGCGCAGGATCGGTGCCGGGTTCAACGTCATGCCCGGTGGACAGCGTCTCCAAATAGCGGGCGACTTCGTCCGCCGTGGGTCGGTAGGCCGGATTCTTGTTCAGCATCCGGGCGATCGTCTCGTCGAGTTCCGCCGGAAGACCTGTTCGAACTTCTCGCAATCGGCGCGGCGTCGCCTTCAAAATGAAATCGCCGAGCTCCTTCAACCCGAGGCCTTCCGGATAGGGAAGCTTGCCCGTCAGCGTCCAGAACAGTGTGACGCCGAGAGCGTAAATATCTGCCGCCGGGCCGACGGTGGTCGGGTCTTGCAATTGCTCCGGGGCGAGGAATTCCAAACTTCCGAGTAGCGTCTGGCAGGGTGTGCGAGTGCTCGTCGGCTGGCGGGCCAGGCCGAAGTCGGCGATCTTGATCGCGCGCGACTCGGTGAGGAGCAAATTGCCCGGCTTGAGGTCCCGGTGCACGATCCCGGCATCGTGGATGGCCCGGAGACCCAGAGCGATTTGCCGGCCCCACTCGCAGGCTAGGGGTAACGGCTGGGCGCCGTGATCGTACACGAAATGTTCGACGTCGCCGCCATCGACCAACTCCAGGACCGTGTACCAAAGCGACCCGTCCCGACCCTCGGCTTTCGTCGTCCCCGCGTCGAGCACGGCCACGACGTGCGGGTGATTCAACCGGGCGAGGATGCGCGCCTCATCGAGAAACCGTTCGACTGCGTCGGAGTGCTTTTCGCCCTCGAACGTCAAAACCTTCACGGCGACTTTGCGTTTCAAGAACGGGTGGACGGCGGTGAACACGGTGCCGACGGTGCCGCCGCCCAAGCGGTCGAGTATCCGGTAGTTGCCGAGGATCATCCCGTGGGTTTGGCCCGAGGCGAGGCGGAGCTTCTGGTAGGGCGTGAAAAATTCGAAATGCACGAGCGCATTGGCCGCGAACTCGCGTGTGGTCAATTGCCCGATGCGATCTCCGACCCGAGAAACGAAGACCGCGACTTCGGCGCTGGTCATGAGGCCGGCATGGAGCGCTTCGCCGAGCAATTGCTGGGCGGCGGCGGGCAGTTTCGGATGCTCGACCGCGACTGGCACGGCGGCACGGGCAATCTCGGGCGGGGGTGGACTCGGACCAGTCCAGACGGTGCGAAGTTGAGGCAGCGAATTCATCGTAGAACGGCCCGTGCCTCGTCGGAACAATCGTTTCTCGTTGAAGGATAGTTCGCAATTCCGGCGAAGCAAGTCGCGGGGTTTCGACGACTATCCAGCACGTCCTCACCCCACTGTCAGTTTCTGGAGGCACGCCCTCCCCGCGAAGCTTGCCGATGCCTGCGCAACGCTTATAAACACCGTATCCTCTCCCGGAAAAGCCACACCGCAGCAGCAAGCGCTGCTCTCCCGCCCCCGGTTCGGCTTCGGATATGTTCGGGGCGTCCACCCAATCCTCTTAGTTTCTGGGAGTTCACACTCGGATGGCAACCTCGAACGTTCGGCAACAGGCCCTCCAGGCCGTCGCGACCTCGCAGCATTTCCTCAACCGCCTCGACTTCCAAACGGAAGTGCTGAAGGACATCTTCGGCGCCAACGTCTTCCACGAAGAGGTGCAGAAGGCCCGGTTGCCGAAGGCGATCTTCAAAGCTTTGCAAAAGACGATCAAACTGGGCGTCCCGCTCGATGCCGGCGTTGCCGACGCCGTCGCCAGCGCCATGAAAGATTGGGCGCTCGAACACGGTGCCACGCACTTCACGCACCTTTTCCAGCCGATGACCGGCCTCACCGCCGAAAAGCACGACTCGTTTCTCAGCCCTTCGGGCAATGGCCACGCCATCTCGGAGTTTAGTGGCAAGGAACTCGTAAAGGGCGAACCGGACGCCAGTTCGTTCCCGAGCGGCGGCATCCGGGCCACCTTCGAAGCCCGCGGTTACACCGGCTGGGATCCGACCAGCCCGGCCTACATTCGCGAATCCCCGAACGGCGCGACGCTGGTCATCCCGACGGTCTTCGTCTCGTGGACCGGCGAAGCGCTCGACAAGAAGACTCCCCTGCTCCGCTCCATGGAAGCGCTCAGCGTCCAAGCGATGCGCATTTTGAAGTTGTTCGGCAACAACGAAGCGAAGAAGGTCTTCGCCAGTGTCGGCCCCGAACAGGAATACTTCCTGATCGATAAGAACTTTGCGTACGCCCGGCCCGACTTGCTCACCTGCGGCCGCACCGTCTTCGGCGCCAAGCCGCCGAAGGGCCAAGAACTCGAAGACCAATACTTCGGCACGATCCCGGAACGCGTGATCGCGTGCATGTCGGACGCCGAAGCCGAGATGTTCAAACTCGGCGTGCCGGTGAAGACGCGCCACAACGAGGTCGCCCCGAGCCAGTACGAAATCGCGCCGATCTACGAAGACGCCAACCTCGCCACCGACCACAACCAACTGACCATGGACATCCTCCGCCGCACGGCGGAGAAGTACGACCTCGTCTGCTTGCTGCACGAAAAACCGTTCGCCGGGATCAACGGTAGCGGCAAGCACAACAACTGGAGCATGGCGACCGACAGCGGCGAGAACCTGCTCAACCCCGGCGATACGCCGCACGACAACGCCCAGTTTCTAGTATTCTGCGTCGCCGTGATCCGCGCCGTGGCCAAGTATCCGGAGCTGCTCCGCGTCACCGTCGCCAGCGCGGGCAACGACCATCGCCTCGGCGCCAACGAAGCCCCGCCCGCCATCATGAGCATCTTCTTGGGGGATCAACTCCAGGATGTCATGGAGCAGCTCGAAGCCGGGGCGCTGAAGTCCACGAAGCAAGGCGGCTTCATGGAAGTCGGCGTCAGCGTGCTGCCGAAGCTGCCGCGGGACGCGGGGGACCGCAACCGGACCAGCCCGTTCGCCTTCACCGGAAACAAGTTCGAGTTCCGCGCCGTGGGTAGCAGTTTCAGTATCAGCGGGCCGAACGTCGTCCTCAACACCATCGTCGCCGAGTCGTTGGACTTCATCGCCACCGAGTTGGAAACCGCGACCAAGGCCGGGAAGACGCTGAACAAAGCGATCCAAGATCTGCTGCCTGGGATCCTGAAGGAATCGAAGAAGGTCATCTTCAACGGCGACGGCTATTCCGAGGAATGGCACGCCGAAGCCGAGAAGCGCGGGTTGCCAAACCTCAAGAACACCGTCGATTCGATCCCCGTCATCATCCGCAAGGATTCGGTCGAACTCTTCGGCAAGTACAAGGTTTTCACCGAGCGCGAGTTGCAAGCCCGCTACACGATCTTCTGCGAAAGCTACGTCAAGACGATCAACATCGAAGCGAATCTGATGGTGTCGATCTCGAAAACGATGGTGTTCCCCGCGGCACTGCGGTACCAAGCCGAAGTGGCCACAGCCGTGAATGCGACCAAAGCCGCCGGGGTGGATAACGCAGCCCAACTGGCCCACCTGAAGGATCTCACGGCGACGATCACCGCGCTGCAGTCGTCGCTTGCCGCGCTCGAAACAGCCCACGGCCACGAATCTCACGGCGATCACTACGAACACGCCAAGCAGTACCGCGACACGGTGCTCCCGAAGATGGTCGAACTGCGGACGGTCGTCGATAAACTCGAAACGATGATCGCCGACGACCTCTGGCCGCTGCCGACCTACCGCGAAATGCTGTTCATCAAGTAACTGGATGACAGGGATCCACGACGTGTCCGCCGGAGGTCTGGCGGACGTTTTCGTTCTGGCGTATGATTTTTTGAAGGCGATCTTCGACAGGAGCGACCTTGGCCAAACCGTTCGATGCGACATTGAATGCTCTCATCGACATCAATCCGGTGGAATGGGCGGACGGTTTCGCCCGGATCGTGGGGATTCCCACGGGACCGGTCACCGTGCTCGACACCGATTTGGCAACGACGCTCCAAGCGGACAAGCTGTTTCGGATCGACGGCGACCTCCCCTGCCTGCTCCATCTGGAACTCGAGGCCAATCCGCGATCGGGTATTCCCAAGGAGCTGATGCGTTACAATACGTTGGTCGATCACCGTGACGGCTTGCCGGTGGAAACGGTATTGGTTCTGCTCCGCCCCAAAGCTTTCACGAGCGACCAAACCGGGGAATACCGACGATGGGGAGTCAAGGGGAATTTGATCGCCGAGTTCCGATATCGCGTGGAGAAGGTCTGGGAGCGACCGCTCGAGTATTGGCTCAATGCCGGCTTGGCGCTCGCGCCCTTGGCTCTACTCACCGATGAAGCGAACCGGGAGTTGGAAACAGCTCTGGATCGATTTCGGGGCTTTGTTCGAAACGCCGATGTCGATGCGGCCATTGCGGAAAGTTTACTCGGATCGTCTTACTTTTTATGCGGGTTGCGATACGACAAGCAACGGATCACCACCATGTATCGGAGGTTGAATATGTTAATGGAAGAATCCACGACCTACCAAGCCACCCTCGAAGAAGGGAGAACCAAAGGGCTGTCCCAAGGGCTGTCCCAAGGGCTCTCCCAAGGGCTTCGTGCGGCCGTGCTGCGCTTGGGCAAGAAGAAATTCGGAGTTCCGACCGCCGCGATCTCGGCTGAGTTGATTGCTATCAGCGACCCGTCGCGACTCGAGCGACTCACCGAAGGCGTCCTCGATGTCGAGACCTGGGAAGCGCTGCTCGCGTACGAGTGATGGCATCCCCGCGCACTTCTGTTTATCCCTAACGGAGCCTCCGCCATGTCACCGTCCCGCCGCCACTTCCTTGCCACCGGCATCGCCCTCCCCGCGGCCTACTGGCTCGTTCCCGGTGCCTTTGCCGAGGAGTTGATCAAGACGCCGAAGCAAACCGAAGGCCCGTTCTACCCGGACAAACTGCCGCTCGACACCGATAACGACCTCATCCTCATCAACGACAACACGACCCCGGCCGTCGGCGCAATCTCGCACCTCACGGGGAAGATCCTAGACGCCAAAGGCAACCCGCTGACGGGCGCCGTCGTTGAAATCTGGCAGTGCGATGGCAACGGCGTGTATCTCCACACCGGCGACAGCAAGGGCAAGCAGAAGGAACAAGACAAAGCATTCCAAGGCTACGGTCGGTTCCTCACGTCCAAGAGCGGCGAGTACTACTTCCGTACCATCAAGCCGGTGCCCTACCCCGGCCGGACGCCGCACATCCACTTCAAGATCAAGAAAGGGAACAAGGAATTACTCGTGACGCAGATGTACATCGCGGGTCACCCCGGCAACGAGAAGGACGGCATTTGGAAGAGCGTCGCCGACAAGAAGGCGCGCGAGTCGATCACGGTCGAGTTCGCCAAGATCAAAGACTCGAAGACCGGCGAATTGAGCGCGAACTTCAACATCGTGCTGGGCGCGACGCCGATCGTCGATTGACGCGGCCCTCACGACAGGCCCGCCTACGGAGACGGGCAACGCGGGTTCATTCCCGCTCGATTCCGCCCGCGATTTCCCGCAGACCTTCGCAATCGCGGCACTTGCGGACGCCCTTCAAATAGTGCGCCCCGCACCGCTCGCATTCCCAGACCTTTCCTTTCGACAACGCATCAATGACTCCGACGGCTTGCTCGGTCGTGCGGCCGTTCTCGATCATATCGGCTTCGACCTTTTCCAAACTGCGGCCGCGGGTCATGCGGTCGTAGCAATCTTGAAGGAAGAAATCGTCGGGTGTCGGCGGCACGAGTTCGAGCACTTCCAATTTGAAAGTGCCTTGGCAGCGCAGGCACTCGATGTGCTCGACCGCACCGCCGATCGGGAAGATGGGGATGAAGTACAACGTGAACCACGGCCGGGCGGCTTGGCGCCGGTAGCTGACATCGAGCTTGCCGCATTGCGGGCAATAGAAGCGACCGGTGTCCCGGGTCGATGACAGATAGCGTGAACCCCAAATGATGAACATCGCTGAAGACCTCATTTCATTAGGGATTCGCTTCGTTTGACCGCCTCACCCCGCATTGGTGCCGACGGTTTTGAAATCTTCCATCGCCCGGGCCACAGCCAATGGCAGAATCTTCCGCAAGCGGCGACCGCGGCGGACGTCCGGCCAATTCTTCAGAATCCGCTCAGCTTGGCGGCTGCCGGTACGACGATGGTACTCGATGATGAGCGGGTGTATCCACTCGTAATCGACGTGCTGCGTATCGACGACCGCAACGCTCGTCGTGTGCAACTTCGCGGGCACTTCTCCTTTGGGGTCGTAGACGAACAGCTCGCCGCCGGTCATCCCGGAGCCGACTTCATTTTCGATGGGACCGAGGATCAGCACCCGGCCGCGCGTCATGTACTCGCAGGCGTACTTGCCCGCGGCCTCCGCGACGATGGTCGCCCCGGAGTTGCGGATGCCCAAGCGGTGCCCGGCCCGGCCACCCAAGAAAACGAAGCCGCCGGTGGCTCCGTAGGCGACGTTGTTCCCCGCCAAGCTTTGGATTTCCCCGCCGTAATCCGACGACGAATAGTCGAGCGTCACGGTGATGTGGCCGCCGGAGATCCCCTTGGCAACCCCGTCTTGTGCGAAGCCGCGGAGTTCGAGGTCGAGACCGGTGATGCACCACGCGCCGAAACTCTGACCCGCTTCGCCGTCGAAGCGGGCGCGGATTTTTTTCCCGGCCGGAATCCCCTCGCGGCCGTAGATGGTCGCGATCATCCCCGCGACGGTCGCCCCGACGGAGCGGTCGCTGTTCTTGATCTTGAAGACCAAGCTGCTGTCGGCCCCGGCGTCGATGGCGTCGCGGGCGGAGTTCAACAGCCGCAGGTTCAGCCCGGCTTTGTCGCCGACGCCGCAGACGCCGGCGTTGTCGAGGTGGACTTGGGCGAAGCGCTCGTGCAAGCCGACCACGGCCATGTCGGGGCGGATGAACTTGGAAACATCGACACGGGCGATCCGGCCGGTGATCGCCGCATCGGTGCGCTTCTCCAAGAGGTCGCTGCGGCCGGTGAGTTCGCTCAGGTGCTTTACCCCGAGGCCGGCAATAATCACGCGGACTTCTTCGGCCACGGCCCGCAGGTAGGCCTTGGTGTGCTCCGGGTGCCCTTTGAAAATCTCCGGCGAACCGGTGATACCCGTCGGGCAATTCGGGATGTGGCAACTCTTGCAGACGATGCAGCCGACCGACACCATCAGCCCTTGGCCGAAGCTGAATTGATCGGCGCCGAAGAGGGCGTACTTCACCACGTCATGGCCATTCTTGATGCCGCCGCCGACGCGGAGGACCACCGACGTACGGATGCCGTTGACCACGAGCGCTTGATGCGCCTCGGCCAAGCCCATCTCGCTCGGGAGCCCCGCGTGTTCTTTACTGCTGACCATCGCGGCGCCAGTGCCGCCGTCGATGCCGTCGATCTCGATGACGTCCGCCCCGGCCTTCGCAACGCCGACAGCGATGGTGCCGATGTTCTCCACCGAGACGAGCTTCACCGACACCGGCACGCCCGGCTTCACGGCCTTGAGGTCGTGGATCAGCTGCGAGAGATCTTCGATGGAGTAAATGTCGTGGTGCGGCGGCGGGGAAATCAAGTCGGTGCCCGGTTTGGCGAAGCGGATGTCGGCGATCTCCTTGGTCACCTTCTTACCCATCAACTGGCCGCCTTCGCCCGGCTTCGCCCCTTGGGCCATCTTGATCTGGATTTCGTCGGCGTTGATGAGGTACTCGGCATCGACGCCGAAGCGCCCGGATGCCACTTGGCGAATCCGGCTGCGGAAGCGGCTCTTGCGGAGGTCGCCACCGAGGCAATAGATCGACGGGGCGTACATTCGCTTGGCGACGACATCCTCCCAGAACTTGCCGTGGTGCCGCTCGGGCAGGTCGTTGCGCCAGCGGAACTCGCCGCCTTCGCCGCTGTTGCTGAGGCCGTCGAGTTCGTTCATCGCCGCGGCGATGGTCATGTGGCTGGCGCCCGTCAGCGCCCCGTGGCTCATGGCGGCGCCCCGGAACAGCTCTTTCACCATCGCATCGGCGGCTTGGACTTCCGCGACCGGGATCGGCGGGGCGAATGTCTTCTTGACGGTAAACAAATCGCGCAAGACCGTCGGCGGGCGCGACTTCACCATGTCGCTGAACTTGTCGAACTTCACGCCGACGCGGATGAGCGCGTCCGGGTCGTGCTCTTCCGGCGGGCGGCTGTAGGCCATCTCGCCGCCACCACTCGATGCCGAAGCGTCGGTCTCGGGGTGGGCTTCTTTCACGGCGTCGCGCAGGGCCATGCGGACCTTGGCGTTGAAGGCCATGTAGTCGCGGTTGCGGCCCAGCACGTTCATTTTCTCGGCGAGTTCGACGCGCCATTTGGCGTCTTCGACCAAGTCTTGCAGGGTCAGCCCGCCGACGCGGCTCGGGAAGTCGCCGAGGTACTCCATGAGTTCCGGGCCGAAGCCGACGGCTTCGAACAGCATCGCCCCCCGATAACCTTCGATGGTCGTGATGCCCATCTTGGAGATGATCTTCTTGAGCGAATCCTCGAGCGCTTCGAAGAGGTTCTCGAGCGCTTCCCGCGGTGGCAGGGTGATGTCTTGCTTCGTCTCCGGGTGCTTCCAAGTGATGCCGTCTTTGACGAGGCGCAGCATCAAGTACGGGTGAACCGCGTCGGCTCCGAAGGCGACCAGCACGGCGATGTCGTGCCCTTCTTGAATGTCCCCGGCTTGCACGATCAGCGAACAGCGGTCGCGCAGGCCCTGCTTGCAGAGGTAAGTGTGTACGGCCCCGAGCGCCAACAGCGACGGCAGCGGATCGATGCCGCGCTTGCACGACTCGCGGTCGGAGATGCACAGCACGTGGTGGCCGTTGTGCACGGCTTTCTCGGCATCGCTCTTCAGCTTCTCGAGCGCGGCCCGCAGCGAATCGGCCCCACCGGACAGCGGGAAAGTCGCGTCGAGTGTGGCGTAGGCGAACAGCTCGTTCCGCTGGAGATCGTCGATCATCGCGTCGTTGACGACGGGCGACGGGAGTTCCAATTGGCGCACCGGCAGGTTGTCGTCCCCGGTCGCGGGGAGCGGGTTCGACGCCGTCAGCGGCGAACGGCCGAGGTACGTCACCAGCGACATCGCCCCGCCTTCGCGGTAGGGGTCGATCGGCGGGTTCGTCACTTCCGCGAACGTCTGCTGGCAATACTTGAAGAGCGTCGGGTGGTACTGGCTGAAGATCGTGAGGACGCGGTCGTAGCCCATGCTCGACAGCGGTTCCTTTTTCAGCTTGCCCATGTCCTTCACGAAGACGGCGCGTTCGAAATCCCACCCGGCCGCTTGCAGCAATTGCTCGAGCGACCAACTCCGCTCGGCGAGTTGGGCCCCGACGACATCCTCGACTTGGGCCGTGAGGTTGAAGCCTTCGGTGATGATGGCTTGGCGCTGGTTCAACTCGTGCACGTCGCCGAGTTCGGCCGCGGCTTCGGTGACCACGCGCTTCATGATCTGGTGGCTGTCGAGCCGCTGGCCCGTGGTCGTGTCGAGCGCGATCATCTGCCCCGGTTGCAATTGCCCGCTGGCGACGATGGTCGTGGTGTCGAGGCCGAAGACGCCCGACTCGGAGCCGATGTAGAGCCAACCGCGTTTGTCCGAACACCAGCGCACGGGGCGAAGTCCCATGCGATCCACCAATCCGACGAGCGTGGTGCCGTCGGTGCCGATGATCCCGGCAGGGCCGTCCCAGGCGCACAGGCCACCGTAGGTTCGACGGCAGTAGGTGAAGAGTTGGAAAGCCTCAGCGCCCCAGATGTGCTCTTCGGTGTCCCAGACGGGGGGCATCGACAAACGCAGCGCCCGGAGCATGCTCCAATCTTGGGCGAGCGTCAGGTACTCCAGCCACTCGTCGAGGCTGGCGCTGTCGCTCATCTTCGGCGTCAACAATTCTTTGCCCGGCAGCGACTGGGTCAAACCCCGGCTGAACGCGCTCACGGCGTTGCGATTCGTCCGGATCGTGTTGATCTCGCCGTTGTGGCACGTGAACCGGAACGGCTGCGCGAGCTTCCAATTCGGGAACGTGTTCGTGCTGTAACGGCGGTGGAAGGTCGCGATGCCGGTGTGGAACTCCGGGTGGGTGAGGTCGGGAAAGAACTCGACGAACTGCGGGCTCGTCAGCAAGCCCTTGTAACTGAGCAACCGGACAGACAGCGACGAAATGTAGCAGTCGAGGCCGGCGCCGCGGAGTTCGTGTTGGATCAGCAAGCGCTGGCGGAAGAGCCATTTTTCGATGGCGGCGCTCTCGCCGGTGTAACGGAAGAGCACCTGCTCGATCGCTTGCGGACGGGAGTTCTTCGCCATCGGTGGCAAGCCGTCGGGGCGCGTCGGCACCGGGCGGAAGCCGAGGATTTGCAGAGCGCCGCCTTGCAAGTGCTTCGCGATGATCGCCCGCGCCGCATCGAGCTTGGCCGGGGCGGAATCGAACAAGAAGATCGACCCGACGCCGAGGTGCGTGTCGGCTTTGAGGTCTTTGGAACCGGCGAAGCCGAGCCGCTTGGCTTCTTCGCGCAGGAACAGTTGCGGGATCTGGCAGGTGAGGCCGGCGCCGTCCCCGGAGTTGCCGCAAACGCCGCCGCGGTGCTCAAGCGACACGAGCGCCAGCAGCGCCCGCTGGAGAACCTCGGCCGACGCCGCCCCGTCTTTCGAGGCGATGCCGCCGATGCCGCAGGCGTCTTTGCCAACGCTGTCCGTGAAAAGTAGCGCGCCCGACTCCGTCAGTTCTCTGCCGTCGATCATTGGAAATCCAGCCTCCCGTGCGAGCGCCGTTCGCGACCGCAAACCTTGTAATATTATGTAGCTAGCATCAACGGACAATGGAATCCTGGTGACTAGAGTGTAGTCACGATTCTTGGAAGTGTGTTGCTGAGGGCCGTTTTCGCAGGTCACGCTCTGCCTGACGCCGGTGCGCATTCGGCACGGGTCTAACGTCACGCAGAGCGTGACCTACGAAACCTCCAAGAATCGTTGGCACACCCGGTGACTCGGCTGCGATGTCCCCGTGCGATCGGATAAGAGGTCGGGTTGCTTCCGACGAAAAAACGGCCGGGGAAAGCCCCGGCCGCTCGTCGTCAATCCGCTTGGGTCGCTCAGTAGCGGAATTCCAAACCGACCATGACGCCGTGCACAAAGAAGTCGCTGCTGCGGTGCGTGTACCGTGGAAACAATTCGCCGGTTTGGTTCGTCCGCGGAGGGATCTGGCTGCTGTTCACGCGGGTGTCGATGATATCGCCGGGCCGGGTGACGTTGCTCAAGTACAAGAAGTTGTACCCGCCGAAGATCCGGAGGTGATCGGTCAACTGCACGCCGAGCTTCACGCCGACTTCGGGCACGACCGCGAACGACGTATTGGTGTAGCGGCCGATGTTCGACGGCTGCGCGAGCAATCCGCCGACGTACTGCGTTTGGTTTCCGGCCGGGTCGGTGATCGTCGTGCTGCCGTCGATATCGACGATCGAACGGTTTGTGCCGAGGGCCACCGTCGATCGGATGCCCAAGAAGAAGTGGCTGAACCGGCGTTCGTAGGCGAGGCCGACCACGCCGCCGTGGAAGTGGTTTTCCGTGCGGAAGCGGTCTTCGATTTGGAAGCGGAAGTCGGGGAACGGCGAACCGGCCAAGCCGGTGAGGTCTTCGCGGATCGTCAGCGTGTCGTTGAGGTTCAAATACCGGTAGCCGACCAACAAATCGAGCCGGCTGCATGGCGTGCAGCAGAGGTTGCGGACGAGGTTCGCGCCGCCGCCGATCAACTCGGACTGCGAATCGGCGGTGATGGTTCCGCGGAGCACGTTCGGGAACGATACGAGTTGCGTGTCTTGGAACGGCGCCACTTGGGAGAAGGTGCCGTCGGCGTTGCGACGGACATTATTCGTGAACGGCCGCGTCACGATGTCGGTGCCGTCGGAACCGGCTGCGAATCGATCGTTGCTATTGCCGAGGTAAAAGAAGTTGCCCTCGATACCGAAGCGCTGGCTGTCGTCGAGCCAGATGCCACCGTAGAGGCGGACGCCGCTGCGCCAGTCGTCGTTGACGTTTTGGCCGCTGATCAGGTTGCTGGTGCCGGGGCCACCGGTGGTGCCGGCGCCGGAGCGGGCCGTGCCGGGAGGGGCGCCCGTGGCGAGCACGGGGTAGTTGTTGCCTTTGGCCGTCCAGTAAATCCACTCGGCGCCGACCCAAACCCGGCCGGGGGGGCCGCAGAGGCAATTGCACGCGGCTTCGCATGTGTCGCCGCAGGCGGCGGCCACATCGGCGGCGCA
>JBBRUN010000115.1:0-12245 GCA_038247765.1 Gemmatales bacterium
AAATGTGCTTGACCAGCGTCGAGAGCGAACCGAAACGGATCCGGTTCTCCCAAGACGCCGTCATCTGGGAAAGATCGGACCGTATAATTCGCCCGGCCTTCCACGGCTTCTATCCATGTCGCCATTGCCCGCTCGCGGTCAGCCGCAGCGCGATGGCCACTCGGTTCTTGCCCAGCCGCGTCCGGCTCGACTGCACGTTCCCGCCGGTCTCGTTGAGTTTGTTTCGGAAAAAGCGAAGACCGTTCATTATGACGTTCGTCGCATCCGTTGGAGGCGGCTCACTTTGTGTCAACAGATAGTTTTCTCGTTTCCGCTCATGGACATGGTAACCTTTATCCGCAGGATACGCTTCACGGTGTTTCGAGAAATCGCCTTCACACTGAGCTTCTTGAGTTCGCCCAGGATCGGGGTGTAGTTCCAGCCGTTCCCCCGCGCGAGCTTGACGACCAGCTTCCGCACGTCGAAAGGCTTTCGCTTTCGGCCGCCCTCCCGCAACGGTCGCCCGCTCTTCTCCTCCCGGATCCAGCGCCGGAGCGTTTCGGGATATACGATGGACACGAGGGCCCGACCGAGCTTGGCTCCGAATCGGACGAGCCGCCGGCGTTCGGCTGGCGTCACCGCGATCCGCTTCGGCAGTTTGCCGCGGAGGATTCGGTTCTCGACTTTGAGGTAGTGGATCTGCCGGGCCAGTTCGCGGGGAGTGGCCGAGGCGAGGACGAGCGCCAGCGTCTGGAACAAGTTGGACATTGGAATCGCAGGGTGTTGCGGAGGCGAGCGCTCATTTAGTCACCCCGGTGCCAATCGGTAGAGCGCCGAAGGCCGGCATGCCGCGCGTTCATCGAGAGTCTCGACGAGAGGTCACCGCTCACATCCGATGACCAGATCCGCAATTGTTCGAGGAGTGTCCCTCTCGTTGGGGATCGAACGAGAGGGATTCGAACCACCAATCCCCACGGATTTCAGGCCACTCTCAAAGTGAGAGGCGCGCATTGTGACGAAGAGTGTTCCTCTCGGGGAGCTTTCGCCAACGATTCACCACCTACGCAGACCGGCGAGTTGACAGAAAACGCCGCGAGGAGTTCACTCGCGGCGTTTGCCGTTTCTCGCCTTTCCCCGCAAGAGTTAGGCACTTTCGGGAACGAGGGCGAAAACTCTCGGTATCGAGAGACGCCGCAACGGGTCTTGAAAGGAACACCCCGATTTGCGTCGTCGAACGCGGGTAGGGGCGAAAAACTCTGTGACTATCAAGGACGGCGTGAGCATGCCCCGCCGGCAGCATAGTGTACATATTACTGTATCGTTTGTACATTATTAACTCGTTTTCCTCCGCCTGAGAATGTCACTTCCTGAAGCGATTCACGGTCGGACCGTAACTCCATCTTCATCAATCCTTTGCGAGGTAGAGAAAATCTGACGATTACAATGATTGAAACGACTGCAACGAAGACACTTCTCAAAGTCCCGACAAAACAAGTCGTTCGATCTCGCATGTCCAACTTTGACAGGATATACCCTGATCCATGTCGTCACGCGAACACATACTTGAGTCTTGTCGCCGGCTCGACACCATCCTGCTTCCCGCCATCGCATCGGCGGAAATGCGGTTCGGCGTCCGCTTCGGCGAAGATCCGTATCGGGGTTTGGCGGTCGATGCCGAATCGGCCCGAGTGCCCGCTGCGATTCGACCCTCCTCCGCCTCGCCCGAACTCGCCGCATGGCCCGGTTCGGTGGCCGCCGATCGCTTTTTCTCGACGCTCAAAAAAGTGGCCCCGCAGATCACCCCCGTCGATTTCGGGTTATTGTTGCTCGCCTTGGCCCCGGAAGCCGATTCGGTCTACGAAAAGCGGTTCGGCTTCCTCCAAGACGACGTGACCCGGCGCCGGGCGAGTGTGGAGTTGGCGCTGGCGCTGTTTGACCCGACCGGCGCCGAGCGCGTGGCCGACCGCCTCGGCGAGACCGCACCGCTCGTCGCGCACCGGATGATCGAACTGGTCGATCCGACCGACGGCCGGACCGGCTGGCAGGCCAAGCAACTCCGGTTGGACGAGCAATTCGCCCGGTGGTTGTTCGGCGTCGGCACCCTCGATAGCCGGTTGGTCGCTTTCGCCCAGGTCCTGCCCGAAGGGCGCGATACCGACGCCGCTTCGGTTCCCGAACGGCTCCGGGGCACGCTGGCGCGGGTCGCGGCCGTCCCGCCGGTCCGCGTCTACTTGCACGGGCCGGATGCCCGGGTCAATTTGCGGACGGCGGAGCTACTCGCCCGGCATTTGGATCGCGGCCTGCTCCTCGCGGACGCCACGCGGTTGGCGGCGGCCGACCGGCCCGCCGAAGTCGCCCTCCGGCTCGTCCGGGAGGCCCGGTGGTTCCACCATGTTCTGGTCATCGGCGGCATCGACGCCCTGCACGCCCCGGATCGACAAAAGGGGTGGGAGCAGGTCGCCGAGGTGCTGGCGCGGTACCGGGGCGGACATTTGATCGCGATCGGTCACGGTCCGCGCCCGCCGGCTTCGCAGTACCCGCTCGGGCTCTCGGGGATCGACATTCCGCTGCCCGACCCGGACGAGCGGTTTGAATTCTGGAGCGGAGTCCTCGATGCGCCCGACCGCCGGCTGAGCGCGGAGGACCGGCGGGTGCTCGCCGAACGCTATTCGCTGACCCGCACGCAGATCGAATCGGCGACCGCGGACGCCGCGGCCCGCGCGAAGTATCGGCAATTCCGGGACGACGCGGACCACGCAGTCGTGACCTTCGACGATTTGTCGATCGCCGCCCGCTCCCAAGGCGGACAGGATCTCGAAACACTGACGACTAAGATCGCTCCGAAAGTCACCTTGGACGATCTCGTCGTCCCGGCCGACGCGCGGCGGCAGCTCGACGAAATCGTCGCGCGGATGGAGAACCGCCCGTGGGTCCTCCGCGAGTGGGGCTTCGCACGCCTCCAGAGCTACGGATTGGGCGTGAATGCGCTGTTCACCGGCCCGTCGGGCACCGGGAAGACGATGGCCGCCGAGGCCTTGGCCAAAGCCATCGGCAAGGATCTCTACCGCATCGACCTCACGTCGGTGGTGAGCAAATACATCGGCGAGACCGAGCAGAAGTTGGAGCAGGTCTTCCGGTCGGCCGAATCGACCCAAGCGGTCCTGTTCATCGACGAAGCCGACAGCTTGCTCGGCAAGCGGTCCGAGGTGAAGGACGCCCACGACCGGTACGCCAACTTGGAAGTCAGCTACCTGCTCCAACGCATGGAGCGGTACGACGGGCTGATTTTGCTGGCGACGAACTTGGCGGGCAATTTGGACGACGCGTTTCTGCGGCGGATGGCGGCCGTCGTCCACTTCCAACAGCCGTCGGTCGAAGAGCGGCGCCACCTGTGGCGGAAGGCGTGGCCGACGAACGACAAAGGCACGGTGACCGTGCCGCTCGCCCCCGAGCCGGGCTATGCACTCGATTACGATTTCCTGGCCGACCGCTTCCTGCTGACCGGGGGCAACATCCGCAACGCGGTCCTCGCGGCCGCGTTCTCCGCCGCCGCCCGGAAGCACCACACGTTCGTCACCATGAACGACGTGCTGCACGGCGTCCGCCGCGAGTTCCAGAAGCTCGGCCAGACGATGACCGACCGCGAACTCGGCCTCGACCTGTTCCTCGTGCCGCCCGCTCCTCCGGTGCCGAAGCCCGCTGCTCCGAAAGCTGCCGCCTATTCGCCAACCGAGTATGCGGAGGTGGGAGGTGAGTCTTGAAGAGCCGTCGGCGGTCGGCGAGCCTTTGACGCCGACCCTGCTCCTGAAGTTGCAACGGCAGGTCGGCAACCAAGCGGTGTTGAGGTTGCTCGGCGCCGTTCGAAGGGCGGAAGGCGGGGAGGCGGATTCGCCGGTCGAACGGGCCGAATCCCCCCGGCGGGATGGGGACGACCGCTCCGAACCGGAGATCGACCGGTCGGAGGAAATGCCGGTGTGGTCGGAGGATCGTCGGGAATCGGAGGGGTTGTCGGAGACCGAATGGCGCGATCGCGAATCGGATGCCGAGGGCGAGAGTGCCTCGGACGACGGAGCGCGGATCGAGCCGGATGACCGCCTTCCGTGGTGGCGGCGATTGTGGCGATGGCTGGTGGGATTGTGCCGCCGGGTGTGGCGGCAGGCGGCTTTCAGTCGGGTGTCGGGCCGAGGTAACCGGGGATGACGCCGATGGCACGGAAAGTATCCGAACGCCGAATGCCGAACGCTCCGCCGCAGAGGGCGGGCGCCGCGCCGTCGTCCGCGGCGCTGTCTCGGAGCGCGAGCAACCAGGGCTTGTCGACCCTATTCCGCATGGCGAACGCCGCTCAGGCCGAGGCACCGCCCATCGTGCACGAGGTGCTGCGATCCCCCGGCCGGCCGCTGGACGCCGGCGTGCGCAACGACATGGAACATCGGTTCGGCGGGGCGGACTTCGGCAACGTCCGAGTGCACACGGATTCGAAAGCGGCGGACTCGGCGGAGGCCGTGAACGCGCGGGCTTACACGGTCGGCAGCGACTTGGTGATGGGGCGGGGTCAGACGGCGCAGGCGGTCAGTCCCCTGCTGGCGCACGAGCTGGCGCACACCCTTCAGTCGTCGCCAACACAGTCGATTTCGCCCCGAGGGACGGGGCTGTTCCGGACGTGTGCGGCAAACCCCTCCGAAACGTTTTATAGCGGCGCGCCGAACTACTGCACGGACACCGGCTTCTCCGGATCACTCCATCCGGGCCAGAGGTGTTACCGCGAAGTCCCGGTTCGGTCTGACTATTTCGATTGCCCTCCCGGAGACCAAGTCTGTTTCGACGACGATGGAAACTGTCACGATAGCTACGACTTGGTCTCGACGGTCGAGTCGAAGGATGCCGACGGCGGTTGCAACCTGCACGGGTACTGCTTCGGCGGTCACGCGACGGATGACATCATCCCCGGATTGACGGACATCGCTCTCGCGCCGTTCAAGGAGTGGTACAGCGACCTCGACTGCTCGATCCGACAGTTGTACGGGGCACCGTGTTGACTCCGGCCCACAGGTTCTGCTCACCCGCAAACTCGAAACCGACCCCATGCTCCCGCTGTTCACCCAACTCCTGAAAGACTTCTTGGTGCGACAGAACGTCGCTCCGGACGGAGGCGGCGCGACCCCGGCGGGGCGGATCGTGCTCGGCCCGCCGGATCGGGCGTTCGCCACCGGGGTGGCCCAAGGGCAGACGGCGAACGTCTACTTGGCGGATATCCGCGAGAACCGCCGGCTCCGCACCAACGAGCGGTTCCGCGAGTCGCCCGGCACCGGGCCGGGGCAGCTGGCCGTCGAGACGATGTACCCGGCGTGGGTCGACGCGCACTATCTGATCACCGCTTGGGACACGGCCGCGGACCAAAGCACCCGCGCCCTGAAGGAGCACGAGGTCCTCGCCAACGTGTCGGCGGCGCTCCTCGCCGGCGACCCGTTCACACCGCGCGAAGTCTATCCGGATCCGACCGACGCGCAACTCGCGTCGGTGGCGCCCGCCCGCGACGCCGCCCGGGCCGCGGCTCTGCAGGCGGGGCGGACTCAGGCGCAAGCCGCGGCGGCCGGGGATGCGGCGGCCGACCAAGAGCGTCAGCGCATCATCGACATCGTGCTGGCGGCCTTGTTGGTTTGGCCGCGCCATTTCTGGCTGCCCGGTCTGCCGTACCAGGTGCTGCCGCCGGAGGGGTTCCCGAAGCTCTCCGAGTTTTGGACCACGATGGGGACCGGGAGCGTGTGGAAGCCGTTGGTGTACCTCGTGGCCTCCGTCCCCGTGGCGCTGCAGCCGCGGCTCGAGTTCCCGATGGTCACGAGCATGACCACGACCATCGGGCAGACGGGCAACGCGCAGGCGCGGCGGCTCACCCCCGGCACCGATCGGGAGTGGTATCAGATCGGCGGGTTCGTGTCGCGGCTCGAAGGCCCGCTCAAGCTCCCCGTCCGGGGGGCGAAAGTGGTCCTGCAGTTGTCCGGCGATCCGGCCGCCGCGCCGGTCGTCGACCCGATCCCGCTCCAAGAGACGCGGGCCGACGACGAAGGCATGTACCAGTTTCTGTTCGCCGGGCCGCTCCGGACGACGGACCCCGACGGGCGGCAGCGGGCCTACCAAGTGGTCGTCCGCTCGAGCGGGTTGCGCGACGCCGAAATGACCGTGAAGTTCGACCCGCTCACCCCGGTCCCGCACGACGTGGTGATGCGGCGGTTGTGACCGACCGCTGCGGATTGTCCCGTACCCCCAGACCCGACCCAGGAGTAACAGCATGGCCGTCGCGGTGTCTTATCCCGGAGTTTACATCGAGGAGTTCGCGCCCGGCGGGCCGATCCCCGCCGCCGGCACGAACGTCGCCGCCTTCCTCGGCCCCCTGCTCAAGGGACCGGTGGTGGGGAAGAAGGGGCCGGTCAAAGAGCCGATCAAGGTGACCAGTTGGGACCAGTTCCGGACGGTGTTCGGGGCGCGGCCGTCGCCCGGCTTCCTCACGTGGTACGCCATCCGCGGGTTTTTCGAAAACGGCGGGACGGCCTGCTATGTGTACCGCGTGACGAATGCCGAGTATGCGGCGGCGGTCATCACCAACGCTGGTCAGGCCGTCCTCGCCGACATCTACGCAGTGGACGCGGGCTTGGTCTCGACGCCGATCCAAGTGGTGTTCCAGACGCCGCCGGTGCCGCTGCTACCGGACGGGGCGACCTTGTTCCAGGCCACGGTGGCGGCCACCAGCGTGGACGGCAGCCAGATCAAGATCCCGAGGTCGGATGCGACGTCCGGCTCGCCCGGCGACGCACGCATGTTCCGCGTTGGCGACTGGGTCGTGGTGAGCGTGAACGGCCAACCCCTCGGCAAGCCAGCGCGGGTGCGGACCGTGGCCCCCGACAGTCTGATCATCGACGAGAAATACGGGGCGGTGGCGAACGCCGAAGTGAAGCTGGTGTACAACGTCGGCGGCGAAGTGCGGGTGCGGGTGCCGGTGGCCGACGACCAGATGCCCCCCGGAGCGCTGGGCATCGGCACCACGATCCGGTTCACCAGCCCGATCTTCAACGGGCCGGACAACACCGACACGCAGGTGATCGACGCCACCCGCGTGGAGCAACTGACCAGCGACTTCCGGACCTACCGGTTGACGCTCCGGGACGGGTTCCGGACGCAAGTGGACCCGACCGCGGGCATCCCCGTGACGACCGTCACGTTCCACGTCGAAATCTCGCAGGGCGGCTCGCCGTTGCGGTTCAACCACCTGTCCTCCGACCCGGCCAGCGATCGTTACTACGTCGATTCCATCAACCGGGCCGGGCACCTGGTGCGGATCATCGCCCGCGATCCGATGCCGTTCGTGCCGCCGGAGGGGTTGGTACCGGCCCCGGTGCCCGTGGCCGTGGAAGGAGGGGCGCTCGAAGATTTGAACCGCCTCACCGACAACGACTTCATCGGCGGGTTGAACGACATCCGCCGGCTCGGCGACGTGCGGCTGGTGAGTATCCCCGACGGTTATCCGCGAGCGGACGGCGCGGCGCCGCGGCTGACGTCGGCCGTACAGGCGGCGATGATCGCCCACTGCGAGCAGATGGGCGACCGGTTCGCGGTCATCGACTCCCGGCCGAATTTGGAGCTATTCGGCGCGGGCAGCATCGAAACGCAGCGGGGCGCGCTGGACTCGGCGCGTGGTTACGCCGCCCTGTACTACCCGTGGGTGCGAGTGAATGCGGCCGGCAGCGGGCCGCCGCTGCTCGTCCCGCCGTCCGGCCACGTGTGCGGTCTGATGGCGCTCGTGGACAACACCAAGGGTGTGTTCAAAGCCCCGGCGAACGAAATCCTGCAAGGCACGATCGGCGTCGAGCGGACGATGACCGACGCCGAGCACGGGCTGCTGAATTTGCAGGGGATCAACATCATCCGCGTCTTCCGGGAGGGCGGCCGCCCTTACGTCTACGGGGCGCGGACGACGGCCACCGACCTCAACTGGAACTACGTGAACATCCGTAGACTATTCCTGTTCTTGGAGAAGTCCATCCAGACCGGCATCCGCTGGGCGGTGTTCGAGCCGAACAACACTGGGCTATGGCAGAAGTTAAAGCAGTCTATCTCGGCGTTCCTGATCACGCAGTGGAAAGCCGGCGCGCTGTTCGGGAACAGCCCGAAGGAAGCCTACTACGTCCGCATCGACGAATCGCTGAACACGTTCGAGGAGCAGCGGCAGGGGCGGCTGAACATCGAGATCGGCATCCGGCCGTCGTACCCGGCCGAGTTCATCATCGTCCGCATCGGCATCTGGCAAGGCGGTTCGGAAGTGTCCGAAGGTTAAACCGATTCACCCCCAACCCTTTTCACCCCGCCACCCGTTGGTGGGAGGAGGTAGCGCAACATGGCCGATCGCAGGGATACCGACCCGTTCGCGAGTTACAACTTCGTGGTCGAGATCGACGGGATCCAGACCGCTGGGTTCAAGGAGGTGTCCGGCTTGGATTCGAAAATCGAAGTGATCGATTACCGCGAGGGCGGGGAAACGATGTTCCCCGTCCGCAAGTTGCCCGGCAAGGTGACTTATTCGAACATCGTGCTCAAAGTCGGCGTGACCACGTCCACCGAACTGTTCGACTGGCACCAGCAGTGGGTGAAGTCGGAAGGGGCCGCTGCGCGCAAAAACCTGAGCATCGTCCTCCGGCACCGCAACGGCGAGACGGAGGTCCGCCGCTGGAGCATCCGCGAGGCGTGGCCCGCCAACTACATGGGGCCGACCTTCAACGCCGAGGGCCACGAGGTGGCCATTCAAACGCTCGAACTGGCCCACGAAGGCATCAACCTGGAGTAATCCGCCGACCGGCGAACATCAACCCGAACCCGATTCATAATCCGACCACTCACCCAAGGAGAGACCGTGGCCCTCGACATCCATGACAAGCTGCAGATCGACACCAGCATCAAACTCGCCTTCCCCGGCTTGGACATCAAAGAGATCAAGCAGTCGGTGCAGATCGATGTGGAGGAGACGTCGCGCAAGCGTGTGATCATCCCCCCCGCGAAAGCGGAGGTTTGCGGAAAAGCGCCGGTGATCCCCGCGGGGGGGAAGCCGACTGTTCCGAAAGAACAGGACATCGTCCTCATCGTGGTCAAACTCGCGAAGCTCGACGCGAATAAGGGTGTGCTACCGGTTCTCGTCTCGAACAAGGAGTTTCAACCGGCCCAATCCGATGCGTCGTTCAAACTGGAAGGAGATGCGACCGTCGCGTTTTGGCGGTCGCCCAGCGACAAGTTCAAGATCGTCTGTGACGACAAACCGCTGTTCGTGTTCAACCCCAACAAGGTCGATGTCATCTTGGATATCTACTACGGCGTGTCGAAAGCCGCACCCGTCCCTCCCGCAGTGCCGGTGATGTACGAGGAGAACGATGCCGATCAGGACGATCAGGGCGACAAGAAGCCGCAAGGCGCCTGAGCCCCGCTGACCCCTACTCCTCCAAGCTGGTATCCGCGCCATGTTCCGCACCGAGTACGAATTCGTCCTGCCCCACGGCTACCGCGACGAGGACGGGGAGTTCCACCGCGAGGGGGTCATGCGGTTGGCCACGGCCGGGGACGAGATCCTGCCCTTGAAGGATCCGCGCGTGCAGAAGAACCCGGCCTACTTGGTGGTCATCGTGCTGTCCCGGGTCGTGATGCGGCTCGGGGCTTTGCCCGGCGTGTCGACCAAGACCATCGAGAACCTGTATGTCGCCGATCTGGCCTTCCTGCAGCGGCTTTACAACGAAATCAACCGCGTGGATGCGGACGCACCGGCCGACGGCGGCGGTGCGGCCGGCGGAGGTACCCCCCACCCGGAGGGCTATTAGGCTACCCCATCGGCCAGTTGGTCGAGGAAGTAGCCTTCGTCGCGTACCACTTCCACTGGTCGCACGCGGAAGTCATGGATCTGGAACACGCGGAGCGGCGGCGCTGGGTCGCCGCCATCTCCGCCATCAACGAACGGATGAACGACGCATGATATCGGCCCGGCCACAACCGATCGGAACTGCCGCGTTCCGCCCCGTCGTCGGGGGCCTCTCCCGACCGCCGGTGGCGGCCGGCTTCCGGCCGGTCGTCGCCGGGCAGTACGTCCGCGCCGACCGGCCGCTGGACTCGTCCGCGCTAACGTTCTTGGAGCGTGCGCCGGCCGCGTCGGGCGGGGTTCACTGGTCGGTCGTCGTGTCGCCCCGCATCGTCTGGCAGGTTATGAACGCCGCCCCCACGGAGTCGGCGCCGACCCGGGCGGTCGGCGGCGGGCGCGGGGCGGTTGCCCGCCCGCGCAGCAGCCCGTCGGTCTCTGGGGGTGACGACCGGCTTATGGTCCTTCGGACGCACACGACTTCTGCAACGGTACCGCCGCCGAGCCACGATGTCACGCGTGTCGACGGCCCACCAGGCTCCGAGGGACGGAGCGGCGCCACTCCGCCGGCCGGCCCCCCGGCGGAACGGTCGGCGACCGAAAACCGATTCACATGGCTCCGAAATCAAGTGCGAGTGGATGCGACCGGCGACACGCTCGTCGGTTCGAGGGTGACCCGAGGCGCAACGAACAACCGAGATACGATCGGCTATTCGCCCGTAGTACTCGCGCTGCGGAGTGGAGCCGGCCGCACGGACGACCGGTGGGAACGCGGGTCGCTGGGCATGGCTTGGGAATCGCCTTTCGGGGCGCGCTTGAGCCGGGGCAGGACGGAGCAGAGCGACATCCCGACAACCGCCGCTCGAGGGGGTTCGGGAACAGACGCCCCATTGTTGGTCAACACGGTGGTCGTCCGGATGCTCCGGAGATTCGGTCGCCAATCGAGCCCAGGGTTCCGAGACGGAATATGGGAGACCGACGGCACGCGCGAATCGACCACGGCCGAAATGACGTTCGGCCGGACTGCCGAGGTCGGTGCGTACCGGCCGGCGCCGCTCGTGCCGGCCATCTATCGCGTGTCGCAGTCCGAGGTCGACCCGACGCCAGACGCGGAATCGGTCCTCGGCGGGTCGCGCACTGCGGGCGCATTCGCCGGGGCGGTGGTCGGCCGGCTCGTCCGCACCGAGGCCGACGGGGTCTCCCCGGGCGCCGCGCCGCCGGTATCGACCATCGTGCGCACGAGCGCCGCGCCGTCCGCTGCGGTGCCGCAAGCGGGTCCCGCGACCCCGGTCATGTTCACCCCCGACCGCGCGCCGCCGGTGCAATCGACCCCGCCGGGATTGCCCGCGGACTTGGTGCAGCGGCTGACCGAGCAAGTGGTGCGGGCCCTCGACGCCCGGGCGCTGGCGGCCCGCGAACGCAAGGGGGGGTTCTAACCTATGGCCCTCCAGAAAGCGCGGATCGAAAACACCAACCGACCGGGCGACTCGTTCGACGTGCAGTTCAACCCGGAGCAGTACACCCTCGACCGGAAGAACACGTTCGCCCAGATCACGGTCCACGGGCTGAGTTCGCCCCTGCTGCAGTTCTCGCACGGGGACTTGAAGACGCTCCAGATGGAACTGTTCTTCGACACGCGGGAGGACCACCCGGTCGGCAGCATTCCGGGGAAAGGGGCGAACAGCGACGTGCGGAAGGTGGTGGACCCGTTCCTGAAGCTCATGGACATCGACCCCGACCTGCACGCGCCGCCAATCCTGCTGTTCATCTGGGGGTCTCTGACGTTCCGCTGCGTGCTGGCGTCGGCGAGTCAGCAGTACGTCATGTTCCACCGCTCGGGGTATCCGCTCCGCGCGAAGGTGAACGTGACTTTGCAAGAGTTCACGAACGGAGAGCTGGAGGCCCGTCAAGTCGGGCGGCGGACGGCCGACTACACGAAGTCGCGGCAGGTGAACGAGGGCGACACGCTGCCCGGTATCGCCCAAGCCGAATACGGCGACGCCGCCCTGTGGCGGCCGATCGCGCTGCGAAACGAGCTGGACGATCCCCGGGTTTTGACCGTCGGTCGGCGGCTGGTGATCCCGCGGCTGCCCTACCGGGCGGCCGGCTCCGACCAAGTATTCGGGTGACCCATGCCCCGCGACTCGTACGTGCCGGATTTCAAAGTGCTGATCGGCGGGGTGCCGATCCCCGACGAGCTGCGCCGGGTCATCACGTCGGTCTCGCTGACGACGGGCTTGGAAGGGGCCGACCGGGTCGAGATGGTGGTCGCCAACCAGGCCCGGTTCTGGGTGGACGACCCGCGGCTGGAAGTCCGGCCGAAAGGGGAGAACTCCCAGTCGCTCGTACTCCACCTGGGCTACCTGCCGGGCGAGCTGGAGCC
>JBBRUN010000116.1:0-12215 GCA_038247765.1 Gemmatales bacterium
AAATCACCGGGGCGAACATCGTGCTCGACGCCCGCTGCAAAGAGAAAGCGAAACTGGCCGTGTCGGGAAGCTTCGACGATGCCCGCTTGTTGACGGCTCTGGAACTGCTCGCCGACATGTGCGATCTGAAAGTGGTGTCGAACAACAACGTCTTCTACATCACGGGTATCGAGAACGCGGCGAAAATGCAAAAGCAAGTACACCGCGACTTGTTCGGCGAACCCGAAGCGGTCGCACCCGTATTGGTCGGCGAGCCGAAGAAATAGTCGTCACTTCGCCGCTCGCTTCGGCTTCGCCACGTGGGTGGCGCTGCCGTAAGCCATCTCGGCGCTCTCCATCACCGTCTCCGACAGAGTCGGGTGCGGATGGATGCTTTCCAACACATCGCGGGCCACGGCGCCCATCTCGAGGGCGAGGACGCTCTCCGCGATCATTTCGCCGGCGCCGCTGCCGACGATACCGACGCCCAACACCCGCTTGCTTTCGGGGTCGACGAGCATTTTCGTCAGGCCGTTCGTGATGTTCAGCGCCACCGCCCGGCCGCTCGCCCCCCAGGGAAATTTCAGCACGTCGTGCGGGATGTTCTGCTTCAGCGCGTCGATTTCGGTGAGGCCGACCCAGGCGATTTCCGGATCGGTGAAGATCACGGCCGGGATGCCGCGCGGTTGCCACTCGGCCGGTTCGCCGAGGATCGCTTCGACGCAGACGCGCGCTTCGGCCGTGGCTTTGTGGGCCAGCCCCGGCTCCCCCGCGACATCGCCGATGGCGTAGATGTGCGGCACAGCGGTGCGGCGTTGGCCATCGACGGCGATGAAGCCACGCTCGTCTGTTTTCAGTCCCGCTTTTTCCAAGGCGAGCCCCGACGAATTCGGTCGGCGTCCGACGGAGACGAGCACGCGGTCGAAGGTCAGTTCGCCGGGGACATCCTTGCCTTCGAGGACCGCGACGATCCCTTCAGGCGTCGCCTTCACCGAGGCGACTTTCGTATTGAGATAGATCGCGGCGAACTCCTTGCGGAGCTTGGCTTCCAGCGGTTTTACGAGGTCGCGGTCGGCGAACGTGAGTAGGCCATCCAAGAATTCGACGACCGTGACGGCCGTGCCGAGGGCCGCATAGACGCTGCCGATTTCGAGGCCGATGTAGCCGCCGCCGATGACGAGCAACCGCTTGGGGATGTCCGGCAGCAAGAGGGCCGCGGTGGAATCCATGATGCGCGGATCGTCGATTTGGAAGGTCTTGGGCATCGCCGGCAAGCTTCCGCTGGCGATGATGCACTTCTCGAAGCGGATCGTCTCCGGTTTCTCCCCGGTGATCGTCACGGTGTTCGCATCGGCGAACTCGGCGTGCCCGCGTACGGTCTCGACGCCGCGCCCCTTGCAGAGCAGCGCGATGCCGCTCGTCAACTTGCCGACGACTTTCGTCTGCACGTAGTGGCGCATCTTGTCGAGGTCGATCTTCGGTTCGCCGAAGGTGAGGCCGAGTTCGGCGGCCTCCTTGGCTTCGTGGATCACCTTGGCGGCGTGCAACAACGCCTTGCTCGGGATGCAGCCGCGGTTGAGGCAGACGCCGCCGAGTTTCGGATCTTCATCGACGAGGATCGTCTTGAGGCCGTGGTCGGCCGCGTGGAGGGCCGCCGGGTATCCGCCCGGCCCACCGCCGATGACGAGCAACTGCGTTTCGCGGACGACGGACATGCCTGAACTCCCGAGGGATCAAATCGAGACAATAGCTACAGGTATGATAGGATTCTGCGAATCGATGCGGCACGGGGTTTCCAACCCTCACTCGAAACGCGAAAGGCGTGAACCTCCGGCGCCTGGGCTTGTCCGGTTGGTGGAGCAAGTACACGGCCCCACCGGGATTCACCCGGTGGCTCGTGGAGATACTGATTCAGACGAGCCACCGGGCTTATCCCGGTTGGTGGTTTGAGATTCTAGGCCCCACCGGGATTATCCCGGTGGCTCGTCTGAATCAGTAACCCCACGAGCCACCGGCATGTCGAAAATCGCCCGGCATGAAGACTTCCCCTTGAAAGGAGGAAACCGCGCGATAACGTAACGAATGTCGGTGTAGGCGGGAGTAACTCAGTGGTAGAGTACCTCGTTGCCAACGAGGTTGTCGTGGGTTCAAATCCCATCTCCCGCTCTGAATGATCGATGGAGTTCGACGAATTGCGATGAGCCGGGAAGGGGTGGGACTCGGCGGGCTTGGCCCGGCCGTCCCCGAACTTCGCCGGCTCGAATCGTTTCCGTATCATTCCATTTCCGAATTTTGCCCGGTTGGTCGGCCGTAGCGGCTAGGAGAGTTGACGATGTCGAGCGAAGAGACAACCGCCCTCGTGGACGCGCCGGACGTGGATACCGAGACCGAAATGGCCGAGGCCCCGGCCAAGCTGAAGCAAGACGTCGTCATCACCGACGCCGGCCCGTGCAAAAAGCACGTCAAGGTCACCGTGGACCGCTCCGCGATCAACACCCGCATGGACGAGAAATTCTCGGACATGATGGTCAAGAACCCGGTACAAATCCCCGGCTTCCGCACCGGCAAAGCGCCGCGCAAGATCGTCGAGAAGAAGTTCTTCAAAGAAATCGCCGCCGAGGTTAAGAACGAAATCCTTATGGCCAGCCTCGAGCAGCTCGCCGAGGAACAGTCCCTCTCGCCGCTCAGCCCGCCCGAACTCGATCCGTCCAAGGTGCTCATTCCCGAAGGGGATGACGAACCGATGGTCTACGAGTTCAACATCGAAGTCCGACCCGAGTTCGACCTGCCGGACTACAAGGGCCTCAAAATTCGCCGGCCGGTGCACGAATTCACCCCGGCCGACATCAAGCGCGAAAGCAAGCGCATCCTCGAACCCTACGGCACGCTCGCCCCGAAAGATGGCGATGACATCGCCGTCGAAATGGACGACCTCGTCACGACGAATCTGGTCATCAAAGACGGCGACAAGGAACTGAACAAAGTCAGCGAAGTCCGGCTGAAGGTCGAGAAGCGGTTGGCTCTCGAAGACGGCGTCGCCGAGGACTTCGGCAAGAAACTCGTCGGGGCGAAAGTCGGCGATACCCGCGAAGTCGAGATCACGCTGTCGCAGGGGGTCAACACGGCCCTCCGCGGCAAATCCGTGAATGCCCACTTCACGATCCTCGACATCAAGACGATGCGCCTGCCGGAATTGACGAGCGATCTGCTCGGCCAGTTCAACGTCCGCAACGCCGACCAATTTGAAGAAGTCGTCACCACGCGGTTGGAGCGATTCCTCGCCTACCAACAGCGCCAGACGGCCCGCACGCAAGTGCTGCAACTGCTCGCCGGGCAGACCAAGTGGGAACTGCCGCAGGATCTCTTGCAGAAACAAGCCCGCAAGACGCTCCAGCGCCGGGTGATGGAAATGCGCGGCGCCGGCATGACCGAAGAACAAATCGTCAGCCGGGAGCGCTCGCTGACGCAGGACGCCCTCCGCAGCACCGCCGCGGCGCTCCAAGAGCACTTCGTGCTGCAGAAGATCGCCGACCTCGAGAAGCTCGAGATCGAAGACGCCGACATCGAAGCCGAGATCGATGCCATCGCCGACCGCAGCGGCGAAAGCCCCCGCAAAGTCCGCGGCCGCATGGAACGCGAAGACCAGATGGAATCGCTCGCCACCGAGTTGCTGGAGCGCAAAGCTCTCGACATGGTGCTGGAAACCGCCATCTACGAAGACTACGAATTCAATCCCATGAACGAAGACGAAGACGCCACGGCGACCACGGATGCCACCGCCACCGACGGCAGCGTTTGACCGACCGCGTAAACTGAAGTCACCCGACTCGTGACCGAGGTCGACTCGCCCCACGAGGCGTCGCGTTCCCCGCTAAGCCGGAAAGGCTACACCATGTTCCGACCCGACGGCGACCCGATGGCGATGGCCATGAAAAACTTCGGCCCCATCGAACCGATCATGCAGCAAGGCTACACCCGCCAGCGGACGATGACGCTCGCCGACCTGCTCCTCGAAAACCGCATCATCTTCATCGGCAGCAGCATGGAAACCGGCGGCAGTCCGGTCATCAACGACTACATGGCCAGCGTCGTCATCCAGAAACTGCTCTGGCTCGTCACCGATAAAAAATCGACCGACGTGCACATCTATATCAACAGCCCCGGCGGCTCCATCACGGCCGGCCTCGCCATCTACGACACGATGCAGTTCATCGACTGTCAGATCAACACCTACTGCATGGGCATCGCCGCCAGCATGGCCGCCGTATTGCTCGCTGCGGGCACCAAGGGCAAACGCTACGCCCTGCCGAACAGCAAGGTGATGTGCCACCAACCGTACGGCCAAGTCGGCGGGCAAGTCTCGGACATCGAAATTCAGGCCAACGAGATCTTGAAGGAACACAACCGGCTCAACCAGATTCTGGCGAGCCACACCGGCCAGTCGCTGGAAGTGATCGCCAAGGAAACCGACCGCGACCGCTACTTCTCGGCCGAGCAAGCCAAGGCCTTCGGCCTCGTCGACGAAGTGCTGTCGAAGCCGCCGGTCGAAGCGAAGAAGTAACGCAGTTTCAATGACCCCGATCAACCGGCCCGCCCCGCACCACCCGCAGGAGCGGGCCGCCACCGCAGCGATTTCCACCAACAACTCTGACACACACGCAGGCCGGCCGCCGATACCAAATGTGCGGCCGTCCTGACCGGACGAGGGACGAACCATGCCGCTGATCCCGATGGTCGTGGACAACAAGGGCCGCGAACAGCAAGCGTACGACATTTACAGTCGCTTGCTGAAAGAGCGCATCATCTTCCTGCAAGGGGTGGTGCGCGACGAAATGGCGAACTTGATCGTCGCCCAGATGCTCTACTTGCAGTTCGAGGATCCAAAGGCCGACATCCACCTGTACATCAACAGCCCCGGCGGCTCGGTAAGTTCCGGGATGGCGATCTACGACACCATGCAGTTCATCAGTTGCCCCGTGGCGACCTACTGTATGGGCCTCGCCGCCAGCATGGGGGCGATGCTGCTGACCGCCGGCGAGAAGGGCAAGCGTTACGCCCTGCCGAACGCGGAGATCATGATTCACCAGCCGCTCGGCGGCTACGAGGGCAACGCGACCGAAATCGATATCCACGTGAAGAACATCAAGAAGTTGAAGACCAAACTCAACGACCTGATGAAGACGCACACGGGCAAGACGCTCGAGCAGATCGAAAAAGACACGGATCGCGACAACTTCATGACGGCCGCCGAGGCCCGCGATTACGGATTGATCGACTCGGTTCTCGAAAAGATGCCGGAAGGGTTGGCCCGTAAGTCCGAGGGCTAACGATCGACCGGCGATTTCAATGGAAGTCGCATGAAAGGATTCACCACAGAGGCACCGAGACATAGAGAAGACAAGAAAACAGGGATATCCACACCTCGTTTTCGTCTTCTCTGTGTCTCGGTGCCTCTGTGGTTAATCTTCTTTTCGAGCACCACGACGGGCTGCAAGTCGGTCAACAAGCTCGTCGGCAAGCAAGAGAAGCCTGACCTCCTCGAAGCCGAGCTGCGTACCCGCGAACGCGAGCTGCTCGAAGCCCGCGGCGAACTCCAGCAACTCCGTCTGCTCACCGATGTCTACCAGCGACAGCCGCAACCGCTCCCCTGCCCACCCGGCGGTGTCATTCACCAATCCGGTTCCGCCCCATACACGCTGCGCGATTTCCAACTCGGCACCGGCACCGGCGGCCGCGATGACGACGGCATCCCCGGCGACGAAGGTCTTCAAGTCGTGCTGGTGCCCAAAGACGAAGACGGAACCGCCGTCAAGATCCCGGGACGTGCCTCGGTGCTAGCGTACGAGATCACTCAAGAAGGCTTGAAGTTGCCCATCGGCAAATGGGAAGTCACCGCCGAACAACTCAAAAAGACGTGGAAATCGGGCTTGTTGGGCGGTGGGTACACCGTGCCGTTGCAGTGGGATCGGGCACCGACGACGCCCCGCATTCGCGTCGTGGTGCGCTTCACGCTGCAAGATGGCCGCGAGTACGAAGCGGATCGCGATTCGAATGTGACGCCGCTTTCGGGACTCGCCCCGCGGGCGCCGACATTCGGAAATGAACTCCCGCCGCCGACGATCGTGCCACCGGGCAGCATCGTCCGCTGATACAGTCCGGCATAGCATTCGGGTCAGTTGTCTTTCGGCTTCAACGGTGGTGCGGGTACGGGCACCCCAAGAACGTGGCTTGGAATGCGTCCTCGGCGTCGGCCGTATTCGCCAAGACCCCCTTGCACACGCCCCAGACGGTGCGCTCGTGCTGGGCCGAATCGAACGGCCCTCCGGCTATCAAGAATCTCGCGAGCGTAGTTTGTCGCATGGCCGGCATCACCTCGGAATTGGAGCCGCTTAAAGATACTGCTAGCCGACGACCCGGCGCGTACACCCATTTCGGATTTCTCGTCTGCCCGCGCCCACTACCCATCCCATTACCCCACCGCTAAACATCTCTGCACCGCCTTCTCCCATGCCGGAGTTTATGATGACGTATTTCCCCGATGTTCCCAAGATCGCTTTCGAAGGCCCCCAAAGCACCAACCCCTTCGCCTTCCGCCATTACAACCCGGCCGAAGTCGTCGAAGGCAAGACGATGGCCGAGCACTTCCGCTTCGCCGTCGCTTACTGGCACACGATGCGCGGTACGGGCGGCGATCCCTTCGGCCCCGGTTGCGCCGTCCGGCCGTGGGAAGACGGTACCGATAGCGTCGCCATGGCCCAGACGCGCGTCAAGGTCGCCTTCGAGTTCATGGAGAAACTCGGCGTGCCGTACTACTGCTTCCACGACCGCGATGTCGCGCCGGAAGGGAAGTCGCTGAGCGAATCGAACGCCAACCTCGACGCCGTCGTGAAGGTGCTCGCCGAGGAGCAGCAACGCACCGGCATCAAGCTGCTCTGGGGTACGGCGAACTTGTTCAGCAATCCGCGGTTCGTCCACGGGGCTAGCACCAGTTGCAATGCCGACGTCTTCGCGTTCGGCGCTGCGCAAGTCAAGAAAGCGATGGAAGTGACCCAGCAATTGGGCGGCGAGAACTACGTCTTCTGGGGCGGCCGCGAGGGGTACACGAACCTCTACAACACCGACCTGAAACGCGAGCTCGACCACTTCGCCAAGTTCCTGCACCTCGCCGTGGACTACAAAAAGACGATCGGCTTCACGGGGCAGTTCCTCATCGAGCCGAAGCCGAAAGAGCCGACGACCCACCAGTACGATTTTGATTCTGCGACCTGCGCCGCCTTCCTGCGCGGTTACGGGCTGATCAACGACTTCAAATTGAACATCGAGACGAACCACTCGACGTTGGCCGGCCACACGATGATGCACGAACTCGAGTACGCCCGCGTCAATGGTCTGCTCGGCAGCATCGACGCCAACCGAGGCGACGAACTCATCGGGTGGGACACGGATCAATTCCCGACCAACCTGTACCTGACGACGCAGGTCATGCTGGTGGTGCTGAACCAGAAAGGCGGCCTCGGTTCGGGCGGGTTCAACTTCGATGCGAAGGTCCGCCGCGAGAGCTTCGAGCCGGTCGATCTCTTCCACGCCCACATCGGCTCGATGGATTGCTTCGCCCACGGGTTGAAGATCGCTTCGGCGATCCGCAAGGACGGCGTACTGACGGACTTCGTGAAAACGCGCTACGGCAGTTGGGACACCGGCATCGGTGCGACCATCGAAGCCGGGAAGGAAGACTTCGCGAGCCTGGAAGCCTACATGCTCAAGAAGGGCGAGGCGGAGAAGAATACGTCCGGCCGGCAGGAAATGCTGGAGAACGTGGTGAACCGGTACTTGGGGTGAGGGGTGTGGAAGGGGTCGGTTGGTGATCCGGTTCTAGGGATTGTATCCGAAAGACTCCGTTCCTGTTACGCTATCTCTTCCCCCGGACCACCGAAGCCATTTCCATGATCCATCGCCTGACCGTACTGCTGATCGCGGTCGTCGCGACACCCGCGCTCGCCGCGACTGTCGACACCCCGGCCAAACTCGTCGCGGCGGTGCGCGAGGGCGCGGACGGGGACACCATCGAAATCGCCGCGGGCACATACGAACTCGACGCCGCACTGGAATTGAAAGCGAAGATGACGCTGGTCGGCGCTGGCCTCGAAAAAACGATTCTCACGCATTCGAAGAAGTGGAAGCCATCGACGAAAACGCTGCCCGACCCCGAGATGAAATTGGAAGGCTTGGACACCGAAGCTTATCTCATCCGGTTGAAGCGGGATACCGCCGGCGTGACCATCTCCGACTTAACCCTGCGGGCGCCGCAACTCCACGGTGCGATCTTCGCTTGGTTTCACACCGGGTTGCACGTACACCACGTCCGGATTCAAGAAACCCTCTGGAGCGGTATCCGCACCTTCGGTTTGCAGAAGGCCAAGATTCACGATTGCGAATTCGTCGATGCCGGGGGCCGTTGGGAGAAGGGCCAACCGGGTGTGAAAGGCGGCATCACGGGCGGGGCGATCTTTTCGATTTGGATGGCCGACAGCGAGATTTCCCACAACCGCTTCGTCCGAACTCGTAAGGGAGCCGCCGAGGAATTTTACGGCATCAAAGGCCGGCAGGGCAAACGCTGCCGCATTCACCACAACACCATCGAGGTGAGCTTTTCCATCGAGTTCCCTTTTGAAAACGACGAAGACGTGGAGATCGATCACAACGTCTGCCACGGTACGATTTCAATACCGAAATACGCCGGCGGCGTCGTGCCCAAAAGCGGCCGGACGTTCCACATCCACCACAATTGGATGAAGGACAGTTATTCGATTGAATTCGTCCGCAACGGCGTGGAAATCGATCATAACTTGTTCGATTTCGACCTCAAGAACGACGGCGGCAATTTGATATCCGCATTCGGCGACGCCGCGGCGAAAGGCCCGGCCAGTTTCCACAACAACTTGGTGAACAACCCCGGCCGCGGCGTCATTTGGATCAACGAAGTTTTCAATAACTTGGAAGTGCGCAACAACCATATCATCACCCGGACGACGCCGACGCCGCGCCAGGATGGGTTGTTCGGTTTCAATCCCAAATGCGATTTCAAAACGATTTCCATCCGCGATAATATCATTGAGTGCCGAGGGCAGGAACGGCCCTTGTTGCGGGCGAAAGAAAGCTACGGATTGACGATCCAGAACAATACGCTGACGGGCGTCTCAGATACGAAATTGTTCGAGAACGGAAAAACCGACAAACCCATCGGGCCGGAGGCGCCCCTGAAGTTCGATTGCGGCGTCCACGGAGAAATCGGCGTCGACGGCTGGAAGGTCACGCCGGCCAAAAAATGAGTGCGTTCAACGAATTCGCAACGTCCGGCAGGTCTCTTCGTAGCAAGCTTCCAGATCGAGCGAGACCGCGAAGGTTTCGGTGAGCCATATCGGCAAAGTTGGCAGTGCACGCCCGATGGCGAGCGGGTAATACCAGTTGTCCATCATCCGTTTGCGATTCTCGTGGCGAAATCGCACTGTCACAGCGGACATCGGGGTCGGTTCCCCTTCCAAAGCCGGGTCCACACCGTTGCAGGCGTCTATCAACTCGGCGTACAGGTTGAAGTAGCTCGTACTCACGACGTCGATAATTGACAAGCAGATGTCATTCTTGAGCAAGTGGGCGACTTTGGAAACAAACGCGCCGCGGTGCTCGGGGCGCTCTTTGTTCGAGGGACTCACGATTTCAATCGCCGCGACCACCCGACGGTTCCTCCGACTCTCGCAAATTCGCACTTCGTAGACATCTTGGTGCCGCAACTCGGGTTCGAGGCTCAAGGTCGGTTTCGGCGGCGCGTGGGTCGCCAAGGCCAGACCCCCTTCGCCGGTGTCGAAGTCCGCACCGCCGGGATCGCGGTCTCCGTAAGTTCCGACATCGACTTCGTAGAGTGAGCCCAAATGAACGCCCGGCGCGGCGAAGTACGGTTCGGGTACAACTTCGATCAGTTACCGGACGATCATAGCCGGCCACATACCGTGGAGTTCGTCCCACGAGTGTTTGTCGTCGAGCGGGGAGCGGAAATGGTCGCGTAGCGGCATCGCTTATACTCCGGTTCCGTGTATTGTATCGGCTCCGCAGGCTACCCGCGTTCCCCCCATTCTGTTAACCTACCGCTTACCGTCCCTCTCTTCTTAGGATGCCTCCCCCATGCTCCGCACGCTCTCCGCACTGCTGATGCTGTTCGCATTTTGTTCGCAACTGCTCGCCGCCGACCCGAAGCCCGGCGTCGGCCCGGCCTACGAAGAAGAGCCCTTCGGCATCGCGCCCGAAGTGAAAGATCCGAAAGACCCGAAGAAAATCCTCCGGTCGGAATCGAAGGTCACCGCCTTCACGCTCATCAACAAGAGCGGGGCCAAGGTGAAGATCATCACCCTCGGCGGAGCCGTGGCGGAAGTCGTCGTTCCCGACAGCGCCGGCAAATGGGCCGACGTCGTTCTCGGCTTCGACAAGATCGACGGCTACCTCGGCAAAGACAATCCCTTCTTCGGGTGCATCACGGGCCGCGTCGCCAACCGCATTGGCAACGGCAAGTTCAAACTCGACGGCAAGGAATACACCCTGCCGACTAACAACGGCAAGCACTCGCTGCACGGCGGCGAGTTCGGTTTCGACAAAGCCGTCTGGCGCGGCGAAGCGAACCTCGGACCGAAGGGGCCGTTCGTGAAGATGACATACAGCAGCAAGGACGGCGACCAAGGCTACCCCGGTCAGCTCGACTGCGCCGTGACCTACACTTGGACGAACGCGAACGAACTCATCATCGACTACGCCGCCACGACCTCGAAGACGACCATCGTGAACCTCACGAACCACAGCTACTTCAACTTGGGCGGGCACGGCAGCGGCCAGATCCTCGAGCACACGCTGGAACTCGTCGCCGACAAGTACACCCCCGGCGACGACAGCCTCCTGCCGACGGGCAAGATCGAGCCGGTGAAAGGCACGCCGTACGATTTCACCAAGGCGACGTCGATCGGCGAGCGCATCGGCCAACTCGGCGGCGACCCCATCGGCTACGATTTGAATTACGTCCACGGCGACAAACGCCTCGCCAAGCCCAAGTTGGTGGCGACCGTGATCGAACCGAAGAGCGGCCGGAAGCTGGAAGTGCTAACGACGGAACCGGGGATCCAGTTCTACACGGGGAACTTCCTCGACGGCAAAGCGCTCGGCAAATTCGATGGCAAAGTGAAGCCACCCTACAACAAGTACAACGCCTTCTGCCTCGAAGCGCAGTTCTTCCCGGACTCGCCGAACAAACCGGAGTTCCCGAGCATCGCATTGAAGCCGGGGGACGAATACACCCAAACGACGATCTACCACTTCGGCGTCGTGGCGAAGAAATAACCCACCGCAGTATTCACCGGACGCTTGCTTCCGAGCGCCCGGTGCCGGATCATAACTCCTACACGCCACCATCCCGCCAAGGCTCGCCCCATGCGCTTCCGATTGCTCCCGCTGCTACTCCTCCCCGTCTGCGCCCTCGGTTTGATCGCGGCACCGCCGGGCGATCCTGCGAAGAACCTGCCCGACGGCACCGAGGCCGCGACCAAGCGCATCCCTCAGTTGAAGATGCCCAAAGGCATGAAGGCCGAGCTGTGGGCCGCCGAGCCGAAGCTCGGCAGCCCCGTCGCCATCAGCGTCGATGAAAAAGGCCGCGTCTATGCGGCCGAAGAATATCGATTGGGCGGCGGTGCGGCCGAGAACCGCGGCAACCCCGCCTTCAACTTCAGCTTCTTTCTCGAAGACGATCTGCAAATCAACACCCTCGACGACCGCCTGAAAGCCTACGACAAATGGAAGGGGAAAGTCCCCGGCGGCGCCAGCTACTTCACCTCGCAACCGGATCAAGTGCGCTTGCTCGAAGACAGCACCGGCAGCGGTCGGGCCGACAAAAGCTCGGTCTTCGCGGGCGGGTTCAACAAACCGCTCGACGGCCTCTGCGCCGGCGTCCTGGCCCGCGACGGCGACGTCTTCGTCACCAACATCCCGAGCCTGTACAAGTTCAAAGACACCAAAGGCACCGGCGTCGCCGACGTGAAGAACGAACTCCTCACCGGCTTCGGCGTCAACATCGCCTTCTACGGCCACGATCTGCACGGCCTCAGCTTCGGGCCGGACGGTAAACTCTACTTCAGCGTCGGCGACCGCGGCTACAACGTCACCAGCAAAGAAGGCAAGAAATTCGTCGGCCCGCGCCAAGGGGG
>JBBRUN010000117.1:0-12135 GCA_038247765.1 Gemmatales bacterium
CCGGCCGATGTGAAGCAAGCCCAAGCCGACGGCTACGACGACCTGGTAACGATCACGGGTCAGGCCATCCTCGGGATGACACTCAATTGCGCCCGCTGCCACGATCACAAAGGCGACCCGATTTTGCAGGCCGATTATTACAAGATGGTCGCCTTCTTTCGCGACATCCGGGAATACAGCAACGACCGAAACGTGAACTCATCCAACAGCCAAACCGATATTTCCCCGGCCAGTTTGAAGTCGGGTTTCGAGAAAGAACAGCGCGAGCGCGAAGCGGCGATGGCCAAGCTCCGCAAGGAAGTCGAGGAGATCGAAGACGCGGTCATCAAAACCATGTCCGCCGAAGATCAGCGTTCGTCTGAGGGGCCGGATCGCCCAAAGGTCGTCGCCAACGCGGTCAAGAAATTCGACGACGCGCAGAAGAAAGCTTACTACGGCAAGAAGGCCGAGCATCAAAACCTGCGCGTAAAGATCCCCGTTTCACAATCGGCGGCGCTCTCGATCAACCGTTGCGATCCCCGGCCGCCCGCGACCTTCATCAACCTCCGTGGCAACCCGCACGCCCAAGGGGTCGAGGTAAAGCCCGGCTTCCCGGCGATACTCGGGTTGCCCGATCCGGTCATCCCGCCGGCAGCGAAAACCAGCGGTCGGCGAACCATACTCGCCGATTGGTTGACGGCGAAAACGAACCCGATCCCGGCCCGCGTGCAGATGAACCGCCTATGGTTGCACCACTTCGGTAAAGGCTTGGTGCCGACGCCCAACGACTTCGGCAAACTCGGTGAACAACCGACGCACCCGGAACTGCTGGAATGGCTCGCCGCCGAATTCCGCGAACCGACCCCCGGCCAACCCTGGAGCCAAGCGGGCGACGCCGAGACGATGAAGCGCATGCACCGACTATTGCTGACGAGCGCCGCCTACCGGCGATCATCGACCGCCATCCCGGCGAACATGAAATCGGACCCGGCGAATACCTACCTCTGGCGGTTCAACAGCCGGCGGTTGAATGCCGAGGAAGTCCGCGATTCGATTTTGAAAGCTTCCGGCAATCTCGATGGAACGATGTACGGGCCTAGCGTCTTCCCGAAGATACCGCGCGAAGTGCTGGCCGGTCAATCGAACCCCGGCGACAACTGGCACTTCAACCCGGCCAAGCCGAAGGACGGGAACCGCCGCACGATTTACGTTTCGGTGAAGCGCTCGCTGCAAGTGCCGATTTTGAGCAACCACGATCAAGCCGACCCGGACAATAGTTGCCCCGTGCGCTACACGACGACGGTGCCGACGCAGGCCCTCGGCATGCTCAACGGCGAATTCACGAACGACCAAGCCATCGCCCTCGCGGGGCGATTGATGAAAGAGTATCCGGACGATTTGCATGCTCGGGTGACCCGCGGCATCCGCCTGACGACGGGGCGCATTCCGAAGGCCGAGGAATTGGCCAAGGATGTGTTGTTCATCGCGGCGCTGAAGGCGAAGCACAAATTGGACGATGCGAAGGCGTTGGCGCAATACGCCCTGATGCTGCTGAACACGAATGAGTTCGTGTATTTGGATTGAGGCACGCAAACGTGAGGATATAAGATGTCAGTAGCAATTTCATTTGAGTCGCACAATGGCTGTGTGGACGCATACGTCCTCGGCTCACCAGGGTTGCGTGCGACTGGCAAAAATCGATTCGAGGCCGAGTCGGCCTTGCGTACCAAGCTCGAAGACCGCATCCGGATGGGCGATGTCAAGTTCATTGATTTGCCCTTCCGGTACATGGCCGTCAGCGATTTTGCCGGTTCTTACACCGGGCTGGATGCGGAACTCCTGACCGAAATCACTGAGCAAGCCTACCGTGAGCGGGATGCGGAGAAGGCGGCGGAGTTTCCAGAATGATCGTGCTGGACAGCGACATCTACACGGAAGTGTTCAACGGTAATCCGAAGTACGTGGAACGGTTGGATACTTATCCGCCTGAGACGCAGCACGTGACGATCGTGACCGCAGAAGAATCGCTGCGCGGTTGGATGGGCTTGATTCGCGCTGCGGAAGCAAACCGCGCCAAGACTAGCTTGGCCCATGCCTACGAATTGTTGCGCAAAGCCATCGAAAAGCTTGGGAGGATTCGCATCCTCCCCTTCACTGATGAAGCCCACGAGCACTACCTCCGACTGAAATCCCAAAAGCTCCGCATCGGCACCCGCGACCTCCGCATCGCCTCAATCGCACTCGCCCACGATGCCACCCTGATCACCCGCAACCGCCGCGATTTCGACATCGTGCCGTCCCTCCAACTCGAAGTCTGGAACTGACCCATGACCACCCAATTCTGCGGCCGGACGCGACGCGAGTTCTTCTGGCAAACCGGCGGGGCCTTCACCGGCCTCGCGCTCACCGGCTTGCTCGGCCGCGACGGCTTCGCGCCGATGGCGAGTGCGACGGAACTCGCCGCTGGCAAGAACCCCATGGCCGCGAAGAAGCCGATGCACGCCGCCAAGGCGAAGAGCGTTATCTTCCTGTTCATGTACGGCGGCCCCAGCCATATCGATACCTTCGATCACAAGCCGAAGATGGTCGGGATGGACGGCAAAACCGTCGCCGTGAAAACCTTCGGCCGCGGCGGCAAACGCAACGAGGGCCGCATCGTCGAGCCGCGCTGGAAGTTCAAACAATACGGCAAGTCCGGGAAGATGATCAGCGACCTCTTCCCGAACCTCGGCACCTGCGCCGACGACATGGCCTTTGTCCACAGCATGTACGCCGAGTCGCCGATCCACGGCAGCGCCATGCTCATGATGAACTCCGGCCGGCTCATCAGCGGCAGCCCCTGCCTCGGCTCGTGGGTCACCTATGGCCTCGGCTCCGAGAACGAAAATCTCCCCGGCTTCGTCGTGATGCTCGACAAAACCGGCGGCCCCATCTCCGGGCCGAAGAACTGGAGCAGCGGCTATATGCCGGCGGCGTACCAAGGCGTGACCCTCCGCGCGACCGAGACGCCGATCTTCGACCTCGCCCCGCCACCGGGTGTCACCCGCGAACAACAGCGATTGTTGCTCGACCGGTTGAAGGAGAAGAACGAAGACCACCTGAGCAGCCGGGCGGACAACAGTGAACTCGCCGCGCGCATCGCCAGCTACGAACTCGCCTACAAGATGCAGTCGAACGCGCCGGAAGCCGTGGACTTCACCAAGGAAACCAAGGAGACGCTCGAACTTTACGGCATCGAGGGGCCGACCAAAGCGAAGACGGCCGACTTCGGTCGAAAGTGCTTGCTTGCCCGCAGACTCGTCGAGCGCGGTACTCGCTTCATCCAGATTTACAGCGGCGGCAACCACAACGACCACAACTGGGACGCCCACGGCGACCTCGAAAAGAATCACAACCTCCACGCCGGAAATACCGACTTGCCCATCGCGGGGTTGTTGAAGGACCTCAAACGCCAAGGGTTGCTCGACAGCACCATCGTGGTGTGGGGCGGGGAATTCGGCCGGCAACCGACGGCCGAGTACGGCACCGGCAGCGGCCGGGATCACAACAGCAGCACCTTCACGATGTGGCTCGCCGGCGGCGGCATCAAGGGCGGCACCACCGTCGGCAAATCGGATGAACTCGGCGCCAGCCCGGACGGGGACAAATTCCACGTCAAGAACTTGCACGCCACGGTGTTGAACCAGATGGGCCTCGACCCCAACGGGCTGACCTACTTCTACAGCGGACTGGATCAGAAACTGGTCGGAGTCGAAGGGGCCGAGCCGATCAAAGGATTGGTGTGATGCGATACGAACGCGGTAGCGTAGTCCTGGTGCTCGAAGGTCGCACGCGCCTGCACTGCGGCGCCTGCGGTTGCGTGTTCGAGAATCCGTTTCAATCCCGTTGCGAAGTGGACGGCGAAGACGACGACGATGATCTCATCGACGCGATGGACGACACCATCGACTCGGAAAACCGCTTCCACTGGCAGCGGGCCTGCCCGAATTGCCACGCTCCGCCGACGCGGCACGTCGGCAGCACTCGCAAAAGTTGGGACATCTTCACAGTGATCGCTGCGCTGGGCGCTTATTTCGGTGTCGCCGTGGCGTGGAACCATGGGAATTCGACCGGCACCGATTTGAAGATCGCGGCGGGCGTTTTTCTCGCGACCGCGTCGGCGCAACTCCTGATCCATCTGTCGATCGCCAAGGTCACCGCATCCCGTTCGAGTCGGTTGGAGATCCGCAGAACCGAGGAACTCCGACTCCGGATCTTGCCCGCAGAGCAAGACGGGTTGCCGCCGCATTTCCACTGGCCGGATCGCAATCCCGCGTACGGCTTACTCGCTTGCGCCGTCGGCGTCGCGTGCATTCCGATGGCGTATTTATTCAGTCTGGAAGATCGGCTCAACGCCGATCACGCCCCCGGTCTGGTCGCGCCGGGCCAGCGGGTGAACGTGCGCATGCAAACGAGGTTGACCTCACTGCGCTCGGTCTGGTGCGGCACGGTCGCCGCGGAAAGTCGGTCGCTGAACGACCCGGGCGGTCGAGCTAAAACCATCGACGCCCGCGTCCCGCATCTGGGCACTATCGAATCGACGATGTTCACGACCAAAGATCGCGAAACCCCGTTCTCCCCCGTGGTGGATGTCGCCATCCCGCCCGATGCCGCGCTCGCGGATCAAACGATGGTCGTCGATATCCGCCTAACGCCAACGGTAGCCCGCCTCGGCGGTGGAGTCGTCATACAGGAGTATCCCGAGATTCGGGAATCAGTGTCGATCAAGATCTCGTCGCCGGGGGAGGTCGATACTGCCCGATCAATCTTATGGAGCGCGGGCGCGACGACGTTGGCGGCCTTGTCAGCCGGCGTGTGGTTGTACTTCGCAAACGTGCGGATGGCGAAATTTCCCAAGCCCGAAGTCTTTATCGCCAAGCGTCCGAAGTCGGCGCGACCGCTGAAGAATTTCAGTTGGAAGGAGCACCGCAATCGGGGCCGCTCCGATGACGCCGGATGAGTCCGGCACTCGGAGTTCGACCGGCGTCCATGCGGACGCCGGCCGAAATGATTGCCTGGATCGGTCATTTAACCAAGATGCACCCGGTGAGGGTAATCGTGCTGTCTTCGTACTTGCAGGTACCGCGCACCGTGACATTTTGTTTGGCTTCCAACTTGACGAGTTGATCCTTGGCCGAAGCGGGGAACTCGCATTGGATCACACCGAAATCTTCGTTGTCACCGCTGAACGCCATGAGAATCAACTTGCCATCTTCGTTCGAGACCCGCTCCATCTTCACTTTGATTTCCAAATACTTCCCTTTGTAGAGCCCGTCGGCTTTCAACGTGTTCGTGGAGTAGTCTTTGACGAGCTTGGCCGCGTCGGTGACGACCGGCGTCGGCAACGGTTTGGTGGGCACTGTCCCCGGCGCGGGTTCTTTCACGAGCTTGCACGTCTCGAGGACGACATAGTCGGTCTTGCGATCGACGCCTTTGACTTTGCCCCGGATCGTCACGGACTGACCGACGTCGATCCCGGCGAGGTCGGATTGGGTCGCCGAGCCGAAATCGCAATCGATGGTGTTGTCATTGCTTCCAATTTCGACCGTGATCCGGCCGATGCGCTCTTTGGAAACGAGCTTCACTTTGCCGGTGACTTCGACGACTTTGCCTTTGTAGGTCGCGTCGGCTTTGACGACGTTGGTTTCGAACTCTTTGCTGAGTTGCGCGGCGGTGATTTTGATCGCTTCGGCGTTTTCGACTTCGGCCACCGCGCTGTTCGTGCTGCTGCCCATTCCGGCGAGGACGAAAATCCAGACGACGGCGACAATGATGCTGAGCAAGTTCAAAACGATCCCGGCGATCGGGAGTCCTTTGCCGTGGTTGGAACCGCCGGCGATCATCAGGCCGATGCCGCCCATGATGAGGCCGATGACGCCGCTGCCGATGGCGAGCGAGCCGATGCACGGAATGAAACTGACGATGAGGGACATCACGCCGCAGAGGACGGCCAAGATGCCCAAAACGCTCATTTTCTTGGCGACGGGGCCGTTGCGGGAGCCGCGTTCGTCATCGTCTTCGTCCTGCCGGTATCGGCTCCCCCGTTTGGCCGGTTGTTCAGGTTCATCGTCTTCGTCGCGGCGGCGCTTGGAACGCGGGCGTTCGTCTTCATCGTCTTCGTAATCGCGATCGCGGGCCATGGTTCGCTCCTTCATAAGGGAATTTGGCGTGTGAGCCTCGGTGAAGATAAACCACAGGGCGATGGCCGACAAGGAACATCGCGGAAAAGAATTACACCACCGACCCGCCGCCATCCAGGAAAGTGACCACGGTGCGGATTTCGTCGTAGCTCGCTTCTTCGTTGAGGGCCAAGAAGATCGGTTTGAGGAAGGCATGGCCGTGCTCCTTGGCGGCGACGGCGATTCGTTTGGCCAACTTCGCCGGCACCCACGCCGCGATCGACTTCGGCTTTTCCAATTGAATGAAATCGGCGAGGTGCCCGGCGACCGTGGATCGAGCGAGTTTCGTGCGCTTCGCCACTTCGTCGAGAGATAAGCCTTCGCGGAAGAACGAAAACGACAACTGCTTGGCCGGCGAGATCTTCGTCGAGACCGGGGCTCGCGTCGCCGATTCCCGTGGCGGTGGCAAATCGGTTGCCAGTTTGTGCTCCGTGGCGTGGGATCGGATGACTTCCAAGAACGACTCGCCGAAGTCGCGGAGTTTCACATCCCCGATGCCCGAGACCATCCGCATCCGCTCCGGCGTCGTCGGCCGGCAGCGGGCCAACTCCGCGAGCACCGTGTCGGCAAATATCTGATACGGCGGTACATTCAGCCGGTGGGCGTGCTCGCGCCGGAGTTGCCGGAGCGCTTCGAACAGCGCCGGATCGCTGCCGAACGGGAGCGCTCCCTGCTCCGCCGCGGCGTCCGATCCGCCCATCCGCGTTTGGATCAACCGGACGGTCTGCGTCCCGCGCATCACAGCCCACGAAGTCTCGTTCAACCGTAGGATCGGGTATTCGCCGTCGGTTTGAATCAACGCGTCTTGGCCGACGAGTTGAAAGATGCAATCGCGGATTTCGGGCTTCGCCATCTCGTGGAGCAAACCGTAGGTGCTCAGTTTGTCGTGGCCGCGGGTGCGGATCGCATCGGTGTTGGCCCCGCGCAGCACGTCGATGACATGGTTCGCCCCGAAGCCTTCGTTCACCCGGGCCACGCACGAAAGGATCTTCTTCGCCACGGTGCTCGCATCGGGCACATCTTGCGTGTTGCCGAGGCAGATATCGCACGCCCCGCAATTCGGCTTGTCGTACTCTTGGTCGAAATGCTGCACGAGCGCCTTGTGCCGGCAGACGGCCCCGCTGGCGTAACGGACCATTTGATCGAGCTGTTTCCGGGTCGCCGCGACGAACTCCGGCGTGGCGTTGGCTTCGGTCGCCGACTTCTCCATGATCCGCCGCAGCGCCATGACATCGGCGAACGTGAACAGCAGCAGGCATTCGCTCGGCAAGCCATCCCGCCCGGCGCGGCCGGTCTCTTGCTGGTAATGTTCGATCGTCTTCGGCACGCAGGCGTGGATGACGAAGCGGACGTTGGAGCGGTCGATGCCCATGCCGAAGGCGATGGTCGCCACGACGATGTCGGCCTCTTCCGAGGCGAAGGCGTTGTGGCTCAGGCGCCGGGCTTCGGGGCTCATCCCGGCGTGGTACGGCACGACTTTGTATTTCGCTCGTTTCAAGGTCTCGGTCACGCCGTCCACATCGGCGCGACGCAAGCAGTAGACGATCCCGGCTTCGTTCTTGCGGCGGTCGAGCACCTCGCGGATTTGGCCGATGACATCGGACTGCGGCAGCACGCGGTACGTGAGGTTCGGCCGGTCGAAGTTGCCGACGAGCACTTGCGGATTCTGGAGATTCAACTGACTGATGATGTCGGCGCGGACTTGCTCGGTGGCCGTGGCGGTGTAGGCGTGGACGGAACAGCCGGGGAAGAAGGTGCGCAGTTGCGCGAGCATCCGGTATTCGGGGCGGAAGTCGTGCCCCCAGTGCGAAATGCAGTGGGCCTCGTCGATGGCGACGGTGTGGGCACCGGCTTGCCGGAGGAGTTGGCTGGTGCCGGTGTTGACGAGGCGCTCGGGGGATACAAACACGAGGCGGATTTCGCCGGCGCGAATCGCGGCGATGGCCTCGTTCGATTCGGCGGGGCTGAGGGAGCTGTCGAGGCGGACGGCGCGGATGCCGTGGCGGGCGAGGCCATCGACCTGATCTTTCATGAGCGCGATCAAGGGCGACACGACGACCGTGATGCCGGGCCGGACGAGGGCCGGGGCTTGATAGCAGAGCGATTTGCCGCCGCCGGTGGGCATGACGACGAGCGAATCGCGGTTGGCGAGCACGGCCCGAATCGCTTCGGTCTGGCGGGGCCGCAGCGAGGTGAAGCCCCAAGTTTGGGCGATGGCCGCGAGCATATCCTTCGGCAAGTCGGGGGCCATTTGGGGATCCTACGCGGCTGGTGTCCTCGGGTTAAAATAGGGCGCCGGTGTCCGGTTGTATCCGATGGAAACGGGGAATCCCATCGACTGCGATCCGCGCGCCCGGTAGAGTCTTCCCAACATCGACTCCGAGACGTCCCATGCCGATCGCCGCATTTGCAGCATACCTGTTTCTCGCTTCCGCATCGACCCTCCAATCGCAAGCCGTCAAGGCCGATCCGAGGTTCGACAAGACCGAGGCGATGATCCCCATGCGCGACGGCGCGAAGCTATTCACGACGATCCACTCGCCGAAGGACGCGAAGGCGCCGGTGGCGATCATCTTCCTCCGCACTCCTTACGGCATCGACGGGCGTACGGAGCGGCTGTTGAAAAACTACTTCGAGGACATGATCGCCGACGGGTACGCCTTCGTGCTGCAAGACATCCGCGGGCGGTTCAAGTCCGAAGGGACTTTCGTGATGACGCGGCCGGCGCGGGATCCGAAGAACCCGAAGGCGATCGACGAAGCGTCGGACACGAGCGACACCATCGACTGGCTGCTGAAGAAAGTGAAGAACAACAACGGCCGGGTGGGGATGCTCGGCGTCAGCTACCCCGGCTGGCTCGCGGCCGTGGCCATGCTCGATCCGCACCCGGCGCTCAAGGCCGTCTCGCCGCAGGCTTCCCCGGTAGACATGTTCCTCGGCGACGACTTCCATCATAACGGCGCGTTGCGCTTGAGCTATGGCTTCGAATACACCGCGCTCATGGAGACCGATAAAACCAACTTCAATTTCAAGTTCGACAAGCACGACACCTACGAGTGGTACTTGAAACTCGGGGCGCTCTCGAACGTGAACAAGAATCACTTCAAAGGGAAGCTACCGACGTGGAACGACTTCGTCGCGCACCCGAACTACGACGCCTTCTGGAAAAAGCAATCGCTCGAACCGCGGCTGACGAAAGTGACCGTGCCGACGCTCAACGTCGGCGGCTGGTACGACCAAGAGGATTTCCGCGGGCCGTTGAAGATCTACGAACTGCTCGAAAAGCAGGACAAGCAGAACCAGAACTTCCTTGTGGTCGGGCCGTGGAACCACGGCGGTTGGGCGCAGGGCATGGGGGACAAACTCGGCCGCATTCCCTTCGATAGCGACACCGCCGCGCATTACCGCAAAGACATTCAAGCTCCGTTCTTCGCCCATTATTTGAAGGACGTCGGCAAGGCGCCACCCCCCGAGGCACGCGTCTTCCAGACCGGCGCGAACAAGTGGGAGACCTACGACGCATGGCCCCCGAAAGACGCGGCTCCCAAGACGCTCTATTTCCATCCGAAGGGGAAACTGAGCTTCGACCCGCCGGCCGAAGGCACGGCCGAATCGGACGAGTACGTCTCCGATCCGGCCAACCCGGTACCGTATCGACCGCGGCCGGTGCGACCGACCTACCCCGGCTCGGAGTGGCCGGAGTGGATGGTACAAGATCAGCGCTTCACGCAGAACCGGCCCGACGTGCTGACCTACGAAACCGAACCGCTGACCGAAGACCTCATCGTCGCCGGGTCGATGAAAGTCAAGCTCTTCGGTTCGACATCGGGCACCGACTGCGATTGGATCGTCCGGCTCATCGATGTCTATCCGGACGATCTGCCGAAGCAGGGAAGTTTGGAAGGCTACCAGTTGTTGATCGCGGGGGAACCGGTGCGGGCGCGCTTCCGCAAGAGCTTGGAAAAACCGGAGGCGGTGAAGCCCGGCGCGGTGGAGGAGTACACCATCGATCTGATTTGGGGGCACCACCGCTTCCGCAAGGGGCACAAAGTCATGGTGCAAGTCAGCAGCACGTGGTTCCCGGTGATCGACCGCAACCCGCAGAAGTTCGTGCCGAACATCTTCGAGGCCGTCGATGCCGACTTCCAGAAAGCGACCCAGCGCGTCTTTCATACGCCGAAGTTCCAATCGAAGATCGTTCTGGATGTGTTGAAGCCGGGCAAATGATGTCGACGGATGCGACACCCGATTCCGATAGCCACTTGCATTCATCCTGCGCGTGCGGCATACTTGACTGACCTGCCCGAAGCCTTTTCTCCCCGCACTCCGCTCCCGGAGCCGAACCGTGCCGCAACTTCCCGCCCTCGGCTGTTCCGATTTCCAAAAGTCGCTGCGCGTGAATCGCCGCGGCTTCGTGAAGGCGGGCCTACTCGGCGCGGCCGGGCTGAGCCTGTCGGAATTACTGAAGGCCGACGCGCGCGGCGCGAACGCGCCGACGGGCGACCGGTTGAAGTCGGTCATCATCTTGTGGATGCGCGGCGGGCCGAGCCACATCGACATGTGGGATCCGAAGCCCGATGCCCCCGCCGAGTTCCGGGGCGAATTCGGCACGAAGCCGTCGGCCGTACCGGGGATCAACCTGACCGACCTGCTTCCCGAGACCGGGAAGATCATGAAGAAGTGGAGCATCATCCGCAGCCTGCACCACCACGACGCGGGCCACAGCGCCGGGGATCAAATCTGCTTCACCGGCTACAACGCCGGGAGCAACCCGGACGAAAACATCCACCCGAGCATCGGCAGCATCGTCTCGAAGCAGATCGGGCACCAGAACCCGAAACTACCCCCGTATGTGATGATCCCGCGGCAAGTCCCCGGTACCGGCTCGGCGTATTTGGGAGTCGCGCACAAGCCGTTCGAAACCGTGGCCGATCCGGCGAACACCGGGCCGTTCAAGCTGCCGAATTTCGAGCGACCCGCCGGCGTGACCGTGGAACAGATCGGTGACCGACGGTCGCTGTTGAAAGAGTTCGACACGCTGAAACGGGACACCGACAACTCCGGACAACTCGCGGCGATGGATCGATTCCAACAGCGGGCGTGGGACATTCTGACATCGAATGCCGCGCGGGATGCCTTCGACCTCGACAAAGAACCGAAGGATTTACGGGACAAATACGGCTTCGGCGCGGCCTACGACCCCAAGGCGAGCAATCGCTGCGGTTGCCCGAGTTGGGCCCAACGCATGTTGCTGGCTCGGCGGTTGGTCGAAGCGGGCGTGCGGCTCGTCACAGTCGATCTGCGCTGGTGGGACACGCACGTGAAAGGATTCGAGTCGCTGCGCGACGGGTTCCTGCCGCGCTGGGACAAAGCCTACACCGCGCTCATCAACGACCTCGACGAGCGCGGCCTGTTGAAATCGACCATGGTGCTGGCATGGGGCGAATTCGGCCGGACACCCAAGGTGAACAACGACGCCGGCCGCGACCATTATCCGAACGTGTTCAGCGCGGCGCTGGCCGGTGGTCCGATCGTCGGTGGCCGCGCGGTGGGCGCGTCCGACGAGAAGGGTGCATTCCCGAAGAATTTGCCCCGCACACCGCAGGACGTGCTGGCGACCGTGTACAAGCATTTGGATATGGACGTCAACGAGAACTACGTGAACAACGGCCGGCCGATTGCGGTACTGCCCAGCGGCAAACCGATCGAAGAATTGTGCTGAGCCGAGGTCGCACTCGCAATTGGAACCACTATCGGTTCGCGGCGAAGTCCAATTCCCCGACCGCGTACGAATTGGGCGTCGGCGTCCGGGTCAATCGGTTCGATCCTCCGTCAGCCCCATCTTGCGGACTCGGCAGCGCCCGGCGTACGAGATCGACCAACAGTTGAGGGCGATACGGTTTCGGCAGCAATCCGAGCGCGCCTTCCGTGCCGGACA
>JBBRUN010000118.1:0-11991 GCA_038247765.1 Gemmatales bacterium
CCGGGGGAGATCGTCACGACGCGGACGCCCGCTTCGACCAGTCGGCGCGCGGTCACGAACGCGGACGCTTCCCAGTCGTACTTCAGGCTCACCACGGTCTGGTGCGTGAACTTTCCGCCCTTGCCGTAGCGCTCGAGAACCCCGGCGGGTTCCTTCGACACGTCGAACGCGTCGCGCACCTTCGGCGACGAGATCATGTCGAACGCCTTGGCCCGGAAGTTATCGATAGCGACGTGTGAATCGCCGCGGTCGAGATCGCGGCGCATGTCGTCGAATCCGGCGAGCAATCTCTTGCGGTCGGCCAAACGCTCCGGCGATTTCACCGGGGCGAGGTTGTCGAGGCAATCGCCGTAGGGCCGGAACGGGGCGTGATCCGACCCGGCGTAATAGGGCTTCTCGAATTCGAACTCGTCGGTGGTGGGGCGGCGCAGGCAAACGTACGGAGGCAGAGCCGAAGCGTTGCCGAAGACTTTACTGGCTACGGAACCGAAGGCCGGCCGCTTACCCGCGGTCCGAGGCAGGCCGCTGTAGACCTCGCTCAGGAAGTGATCGTTCTCCACGGATTTCAAACCGCGGATCAGCGCGAACTTGTCCATCATCGCGGCGCACTTCGGCAGAAGGTCGGACACGCGGATGCCGGGGAGTCTGGTCGCGATGGTTCCGAATGCCCCGCGGATTTCCTTCGGGGCATCCGGCTTCGGGTCGAAGCTGTCGAGGTGACTGAGTCCGCCGCTGAGTACGATCCAGATGACCGACTTCGGCCGCTTCGGCGCGGCCGCGGTCGCATCGTTGCGATAGAGGTTGGCGAGTGTCAACCCGGCGAGGCCCACTCGGAGTAACGAACGCCGGGTCGGTCCGTTGCAGATGCCCTTCATTTCGTTGCTCTTCATTTTGTTGCTCCGCTTTGTTCGAGGTCCGCTTCGAACTTAGTTTTCTGGGTTCTTTTTATGTCTATCCGCGCAATGATCGACCTTGCTTTGAAGTTCGCGGTCGTCAGTGTCAAGTTGTCGCAGGCCTTGACCATCACGAAGAGCAGTAACATCATCCATCTGTGCTGAGCACTGAGCCTCCCGGAATACTTTCGATGTATTTGACCGCGCCATCGCGTTTTTCTTTTTTCAGATTCTTACAAGAAACTCCAAGAATCGTTGCTACAGGTTTAGCTTTCGGAGCCTTCGCTGCTTTCGCTGCATTCAGCAAGGGGGGTATGCAGAATGACCGAAACCTAAAACCTAAAGTTGGCTCCAAGGGCATGCCGAAACTCGAACCGCAGTGCAAAGTCAGTGAAGTTATGGGTTTGCGCTGACCCGGTGAGCTTGAATACACGCAAACGAAGCATACCCGCCGCCTGTCGCACAGCATGGTTAGGAGTTGGGAACGCTATCCGGCGTATCGTACGCAAATCAGATTGCGAAAATGTACCTGAAAAACCTTCCCCATTGCTCCGCCACCTGAGTTCTCCATCAACACCGGAACCCGCAACAGAACTACGGTAGGGCAATGGTTCTACCCCAGTTTCAGAAAGATTTCGGCCGAGTTCTTGTGGTCCAAGCCGATGTCGAACGCCGGAGCCGAGTGCGTCAGCGCGCCGATGCTGATTCGATCCACGCCGGTTTCGGCGATGGCCCGCAGCGTTACCAAGGTGACGCCGCCGGAGGCTTCGAGCTTCGTGTTCGGGGCGAGTCGATTCCGCAATTCCACGCATTCGCGGAGTTGATCCGGCGCCATGTTGTCGAGCAGCACGATCTCCGGCAGCGCCACCAGCACTTCGCGGAGTTGCGCGATCGAATCGACCTCCACTTCCACCGCGAGGCCTTCGTTGCCCGGATAGGCCCGTGCCAGTTCCACGGAGCGGCGAACCGGATCGGGCCCCGCGATCCCCGCAATGTGGTTGTCTTTGATCAAGATGGCATCGTACAGGCCGATGCGATGGTTCGCGCCGCCGCCGCAACGCACGGCGTACTTTTCCAGCAGTCGCCAGCCGGGGGTCGTCTTGCGGGTGTCGAGAATCTGCACGGGCAACCCGGCCACGGCATCGACGTACTTGCGGGTCAGCGTGGCGATCCCCGAAAGCCGCTGGAGAAAGTTGAGCGCCGTGCGCTCGGCCGCGAGAATCGACCGGAGCGAACCGGTGATTGAAGCCAGTACCGTGCCGGGCGAGACGGAGTCACCGTCGATCGATTTCGCTTCGAACTGCAACTGCGGATCGATCGAGTCGCAAACGAGTTTAGCCACGGGCAGGCCAGCGACGACGCCATCGCGGCGGGCGACGAAGATGGCTGCGGCGCGTTTGTCGGGAGGAATCGTGGCGAGGGAAGTGCGATCCCCGAATTCGCCGAAGTCTTCGGGGAGGGCGAGTTCAATCAGAGCGCGAGCGGCGGTCTCTTCGGCCGGGGTCAAAGTCATTGGCGGATGGTCGGCAAGATCGACGGCGAGTTCAACAATTCGAGAGCTTTGCTCACAGCCATCGAGAGTTGGCGCTCGGGATCGACTTCGGTCACATGCGGGGTGACGCCGCCACCGTTCAGGGCCGCGCCGCGGGGCGAATGCGCACTGGCGACGGAGATCACGAGGAACCCGGACTTACCGGGGTTCTCGGTAGTGTCGAGCGATTGCAAGCGGATGGGGGATTGCACGAGACCTTTGCCGAAGGTCGGCAAACCGACGAGCGTCGCCCGGCCGTTGTCTTTCAATCCGGCCGCGAAGATCTCGGCCGAAGACATCGTCTTGGTATCGACGAGCAACACCACGGGCATTTCGTGGGCGGTCATCCCGGCGTCGGACGAAAAGATCCGGTTGTTGAACTCGGCCGCTTGGCCTTGGGTCGTCACGATGATGCCGTTCGGCAAGAATCGCTGGGCGGCCGCGATGCTCGCCGTGAGGGAACCGCCGGGATTTCCTCGGAGATCGAGGATCAACGCCTTCATGCCGCGGGCTTTGAGCGACTCGATGGATTCATCGAGTTCGCGGGCCGTCGTGTCTTTGAAGCCGGCCAAACGGAGGTACCCGACGTTCCCCTTGAGGATGTTGGCCCCGTAAACGGTGGGCAGCGGTGTCGGCAAGCGGAATTTCAACCCGTCGTCTTCGTCGGTCGCGGCGAGTTCGACATCGTGCCCGAGTACGGTCAGCGGCGCTCCCATGGCGTCGCGGAGCAGGGCCGGGGTCGCGCCGGCCATCGGTTTGTCGTTGAGCTTCGCGATCCGGTCGCCTTTGCGAAACGGGCTGTGTAGCGCCGCCCACGAATTGGGGATGACCGCGTCGATCGACAAGCCTTTGGCGTCGAATGCGATCAGCAGCCCGTAACCGGCGAGCTCGAGAATCGGCGCGGCGAGTTCGGCCTGCGGACCGCTCGGCACGACGTAGGCCGTGTATTCGTCGAGGGTGCTGCAGGCTCCGCAGAGCAACTCTAAAACGATGGCCGAGGGGTTCTTGACGCCGAGGTTCGTTTGGGCGTTCATGACGACATCGCGAGCCACGCGGCGGACTTCGCTGGCATTCGTCGGCAGTTTGACCCGCCAGCCGTCGCGGAGCGATTGGCGGAATTTCAACAGCTTCAATTCCCCGGCTTCGGGCATGTGCTGCTGGCGGAACCCGGCGTCGGTGATGGACCGGTCGAGTTCATCCAAACTCCCCGCCATGAGTTTTTCAAAGCTCGCCCGATCCCGTTCGACGTAGTGATTTTGAATTTTTACGAGGGCTTCGGTGTACAGCGTCAAGGCATCCGCGACGGGCAGCGTCAGGATAAACTGCTGGAAGGCCGGATCGCGGTGGCGGTGATTTTGGTTGACGTTGCGGAGGCAGAAGCGGATGCGATCGCGCAGTTCCGGGGTCGGCTTGCCGCCGAGATAAGCCTTCAGGTACAGATCGAGGGCGGTGTCCCACTTCCCAGCTCGCTCGGCTTTTTCCGCTTCCACTTGCAGCTTGCCAGACTCGAGGCTAGGAGCCGACAATTTCGGCCCGTCTTGGGCGCCCGAGGCAACGACCGCTCCCAGCAGCAGAGCCGCAGAGATCAATCCGGAGCGGAAATGTGGCATGTCCCGACCTCAGGGCGGCGTGTGAGTCTGACCGGTGCCGTCGCCGTGGGGTGGGAGAAGCCCCGCAGTTGAGACAATACTACCGCACCGGGGGGTGGCGCGTCAAACACTTGTTACCATTCGTGACAAAAAGTATCTTGCGGTCACTTCTTGAGCTCGGCGTACACGACGCGGAAACCGATGTTATTGCCGCTTTCGCGGGGATTTTTGAACATCCGCGAGGCCGCGCGCGACAGTTTCGCGGGTTCGTTCCAGCCGCCGCCGCGCAGTGCGCGAACGCCGGCTGCGGCTTCGGTGGGCCCGGTCGGGTCGGTGCGCTCCCCTTCGGGGTAGTTCTCGCCGTAGAAGTCGCTGCACCATTCCCAAACGTTGCCGTGCATGTCGAACAGGCCGAATGCGTTGGGAACCCGACGCAGGTCCTCGAATCCTTTTTCGCTCGGATCGCCGTCCTTCGCGGCCACAGGGTAGGGTTTCGGATCGCGCTTCTTCGTGAGCTCCGGGTTCGAATCCCAGTACGGATCGTCGGCTTCTTCGATGAAGATGCCCTGTTTCTGGAACATGATCTTCGTCCCGAACGCGAACGGCGTACTCGCTCCGGCGCGGGCGCAGTATTCCCACTCGGCCTCGGTCGGCAACCGGTACCCCCAACCGGCGCGGTGGCCGCTTTCCTTGCCCGTTAGACGCCGGCAGAATTCGAGGGCGTTGTCGTAATTGACGTTGTCCACCGGCAGGCGGTTCGCCAGCTTCGGGTTGGATTTCTTGACGTTCATCGACGGGGAACTCCCCATGATGTCCAGGTATTGACCCTGAGTCACCTCCGTGCTGGACATGTAGAACGCCTGCGTCAGTTTCACTTTGCCGGCGGGGCCTTCATTGTCCTCGCGCAGTTCTTCGCTGTCCGGCGATCCCATCTGGAATTCGCCCGGTTCGATCTTCACCATCGTCATACCGAAGCCGTTCTCGAACTTCGGTTCCAAAGGTCGAGCCGATTTCACTTCCCGGGTGACGACGAACACGATGATGCTCCCGACGCTGATCAAGAGAACCAAGAGTGCGACCCCGGCAAAAATCACCAACGGCAGGTTCGAGCGCGTCTTCGGCTTCCGCACTTTGATGCTGTCGTCGCCGCCGCGCTCGCGCTTCGGTTCATCGTCGTCGTCGTCGTCGCGCCGCCCCTTCTTCTTGGGCCGGGGGCGGTCTTCTTCGTCTTCCAAAGCGTCGAATGATGCGAACGGATTCGGCCCCGGCGTGGCTGGCGGCATCGACGCGGGCGCAGGGTACCCGTAGTTCGCGGGCAAAGCCTGCGGCATGGCCGGTACCGCTTGCGGCATCGCCATCCGCATCGCCGGGGGTTGGCTCGGAACGGTGTTGATCGCCGCCGGTTGGGCCGCGAGCATCGGCCGAGCCATCGGCGGAGGGTAAGCCGCGGGTGTCGCCTGCGGGGGTAAGGCGTAGCCCATGCTGCTCGGCATCGCGGGCGTGTGCGTCCCGGAGCCGGTCGGCACCGGGCCGGGGTAGCTCCCCGATTGCTGCGGGCAAAACGGAATCAGCGCCATCGCGACTTGCGCCGGCGTCTGCGGGCGATCGTCCGGACGCTTGGCCATAATCCAGCCGATCAACCGATCGAGGTGTTGCGGTGCCCCTGGCAAATACTTCAGCAAACTCGGCGGCGGCTCGGTGACGTGCTTCAGCATTTTCTCGGTCGGCGTCGCCCCCTCGTACGGTACGCGTCCCGTGATGAGGTAGTACAGCGTCGCCCCGAGAGCATAGACGTCGGCCCGGATATCGACGCCCGTGGGGTTCTGCGCTTGCTCCGGGGCGAGGAAATCCGGGGTGCCGAGGACGAACCCTTCCTGGGTCACGCGGTTCGCGTTCTCGCCGCCGGCGTAGTACGGCTCCGAAAGCAGCGCCAAGCCGAGGTCGAGAACTTTCACCTGCCCGCGCGGTGTCAGCAGCAAATTGCTCGGCTTGACGTCGCGGTGGACAAGGCCGCGCTCGAAGGCGTGCTGAAGCCCGATAGCGGCTTGGCGGATCGCGTCGCACGCCTGCGGAATCGGCATCGGCCCGTTCGCCCGCACCCATTTCGTCAGGTCGGTCCCTTCGACGTACTCCATCGACAGGCACAGCCCGCCGCCGTCGATTTCCTCGGCGTCGAAGGCCATCACGACGTTCGGGTGCGACAACTGGGCCGCCGCGTGGATCTCTTGGCGGAAGCGGCCGACCGCGACGGGGTTCGACAGTTTCTCTTTGCGGATCACCTTGAGAGCGACATCGCGGCCGAGACGCAAGTGCTTCGCTTTGAAGACGCGGCCCATGCCCCCTTCGCCGAGGAGATCGACCAACTGGTACGAACCGATGGTGAGATCCTTCGCGCGGCCTTTGTAGATTTCCTTGACTTGGAACTGCGTCAGCAGGCCGCGGCGCGTGAGTTCCTTCGCCAGCAGAGGCGGGTCGGGCCGGAACTCCCCGACCCACGAGCGCACGTCTGCCAGTTGGGCCGCGTCGAGTAGTTGGGCCTGGCCGAGCGAGACGAGGAAAGCTTCGGTGGGGTCGGCACTCATCGGCTGGTTCCGGAGTTGGCGAGAGATTCGGGGATATTATGCTGGGTCGCGGACCCGACTGCGAGTGGGCTTTGCAGATGGGGGTGGTTCCGATGCCGCATCACATGGATATTCGCCGGTGCAAATCGTCCACGACCCAGTGGAACGCGGCGAGGTGGATCGTCTCGACGATGCCCATGTCGTCGAGCGGGACGTGCAATCCCCGCGGGCACATCGTCCGCAGTTTGCCGCCGGTGAACCCGGTGACCCCGTAGGTGCCGAGGCCGTTCTTCTGGGCCCATTCCACGGCGCTCAAGATGTTCTTGCTGTTCCCGGAGCCGCTGATGGCGATCAACAAATCCCCCGGCGACGCGAGGTTCCGCAACTGTTCGATAAAGACGCGGTCGAAGCCTTCGTCGTTCCCCCACGCCAAAATGTACGGCGTGTTGTCCGTCAGGCTGATGATGCGAAATCTCTTCTTGGCGTCGTTGTGCAAATCTTCGGGCAGCTTCAACGTCCCTTTGCCGATGTCTTCGCAGAAGTGCGACGCATTCGAACCGCTGCCGCCGTTGCCGATGACGAAGATCATCTTACCGCCGAGATAGGCGGTGTGCATGAGGTCGGCGAGGAGCTGCACCTCGGCCGGGTCGATCTTCAGCAATTCTTGGCCGATGCGTTCGAGGAACGGCCGGGGGGGCATGTGGGCGCCGAGCATCTTCGCTCCTTGGAGAATACGTTCAGAAGGATTCACCGCAGAGTCACAGAAGGCACAGAGAAAAAGAGAATACCGGACGCGGAATTTCGAGACATGATCTGTTTCTTGCTTTTCTCGGTGCTCTCTGTGTCTCTGTGGTGAATGCTGTCTTAATTAGATCGTATCCGCGAGCGTCCGTTCGACCCGCCGGAAGTAAACGAGGCTGACGGCGAACGTCAGGAATGTCGCCAAGGCCGAAACTCCGAGCGAGAACCAGTCGATCTCGCTGCCGAGAGTGCAGGCCCGGAAATTCACCACGAGGCCGTACACCGGATTGAGCGGCAGCCAGCGTTGGGTCGTCTCCGGGTCGGGCAGCGATTCCGTGCGCAGGTAGATGCACGGCGTCGCGAACATCCAGAGTTGCAGGCCGAGGTTTAGCAAGAAACGGAAGTCGCGCTGGGAGGCGATCAGAGCCGATAAAAAGACGCCGACGCCCATGGCGAACATCCCGAGCAACAACACGATAACCGGGAGCAGCAGTAGTTTCCACGAGGGCACGACGCCGATGATCGCTATGACCACCGCGAAGATGACGAGGTTGATGCACAAATCGAAAAAGGCCGCGAAGACGTTGGCGGCGGGAAGGGCCAATCTCGGGAAGTAGGTTTTCGTCACGAGGCGTTCGTTGTTCACCAAGCTGTTGCCCGAGTTCAACACCGCCGATGCGAAGAACGTCCACGGCAGCACGCCGGCCATCACGAACAAGACGTATTGGTCGAAACAGGCGAAGCCCTCGGACGCCTTCCCCAAATAGCCGATGAACACGACGAATACGAGGATGGTGGCCAGCGGTTGGAAGACCGACCAACCGAGGCCGAGGATCGTCTGCTTGTAGCGCAGGCGGATGTCCCGCAGCGTCAGCATGACGAAGAGTTCGCGGAAGCGCCAGATTTCGACGAGGTCGGCCCAGCGCCAACCGAGGCTGGAATCGATGCGCGTCACGGCCAATTCGGGCGGCGGGGTCTCGGGCACGGGCACCTCGGCGAGTATAAACTCAACGTAAGAACGGGCCGCGAAAGTGGTAGGCTACGAGAGATCGCGGCGCTGATTCCCATTCGCAAGAACGCGAAGTGGTGGGCTTTGACGCAAGACGAGCGGCGGGCGATTTTCGAAGAGAAATCTAAACACACCGCCGTGGGGCTGAAATATCTCCCGGCCGTCGCCCGCCGGTTGCACCGCTACCGGGATCTGACTGAAGCGGAGCCGTTCGATTTCCTCACGCTGTTCGACTTCAATAAAGCCGACGAAAAGGCGTTCGACGACATGCTCGCCGAGATGCGGGCGAGCGAGGAGTGGAAATTTATCGACCGCGAAGTCGATATCCGGCTGGTGCGAATCAAGGATTGACGGAATACTGACGGCACCGGAATTGTTCCCAGAGAGCGCCCATGCTGTTCGGCATTTTGAACCGGATGATCTTCTGGGAACTCCTGCGGGTGTTCCTGTTGTGCCTGACCGGCCTGACGGGGCTGTTCCTGATCGGCGGCATCATTCAACAGGCGACGCAGTTCGGCGTCGGCGGGCAACAGTTGCTCCGGATCATCCCGCTGCTGATCCCCAATAGCCTGCCCTACACGATCCCCGCGACGATGCTCTTCGCCACCTGCGTCGTCTACGGACGGCTCGCGCACGACAACGAAGCGATCGCGCTGAAAGCCGCCGGGGTCGATCCGCTAACGCTCATCCGCCCCGCCTTCCTCCTCGGGCTCATCACGGCCGCCATCACCGCCGGGCTGGAATACCGGGTGATCCCCCGGGCGCAAGTCGCGCTGATGAGCGAACCGCTGCGCGACCCCGAAGAAACCCTGTATACCCTGCTCAAGCGCGAGCGCTTCATCCGGATCACCAACGTCGATCTGCCGTACGTTTTGTACGTCCGCGACGTCCAGGACCGCCGGCTGTTGGATGTGGTCGTCAAGCGGAAAACGAAAAAAACCGATTCCTCGCTCCCCGAGACGTTCGAATACGTCGCACGGACGCGCGAAGCGGTGTTGAAAATCGACTCCGCCAACAATTTGCTGACGGTCGATTCCAACGATTGGATCGTCACCGGCGACAAAGCCCGAATCGATTCGCAAGACAACAAGCCGTTCGAAATCGCTTTGCCGGATCACCTCCGCAAAGACAAATTCAACGCGCTGTTGTTCGACCGCTCGCAAACCTTGGACTGGGACGCCCTCCCGGATCGGGCCGGCCATTTCAACGCCTTGGCCGATGATGCTCTCCGCATCCGTTGGGTTCTGCAAGAAGCCAAGCCGGGCCGGCAACTCACCCTGGCCGAGCAAGAGGAAATCGCGAAAGAGCACGGGTTGAAACCGGGCCAGATCCCCCTCGCACCGCAAGAACGGGAGTTGCAAGTCGTTCACTACGACGGCGTGGCCAAGTTCCACAGGCGCACGAGCCGGACGATGATGTTCGAATACCACAGCCGGCCCGCCTTGGCGCTCGGCTGCTTGCTCTTCGGCCTCGTCGGTTGCCCCATCGGCCTCTGGGCCAGCCGGGCCGATTACCTGAGTCTGTTCGTCATTTGCTGGCTACCCGCCGTCATCATTTACTACCCCTTGGTGATGGCCGGTGGCGGCATGGCGCGCGACGGCAAGATGCCGATGGGCCTCGGCATCTGGACGGCGAACATCGTCGCCGCCATCGCCGGAATCCTTCTCATGTGGCGGCTGATCCGCCGCTAGCGCCGATGACATCTCCGATCGGGGCCGCTACTTGCGCAGGAACGCCACGCCCCGTTGGCTCAGGCTCAGCACGGCCCCGTCCTTGTCGGTCGCAAATTCGAAGATCTCATCGTCGAAATACCCGGCGGTGGCGCGGAATTGTTCCCCTTGCCAGTGCTCGAGCGGTATCCGGAACGAACTCCATTCCCACACCAATTTCCCGGCGTCCGACTTCACCTTGCCGACTCCGTAAGCGGGATGTTCGTACTCGCCCACGTGCGCATCGAGCTCCGCATGCGGAGTATCCGCATTGCGGGCCCGGTCGCGCTTCGCTTTGGACGTGACTTTCCCCTCGGCCTCGGCTTTGTCCAAGGCTTGGTAGTACGCCGTCCAGTCCTTCGGTTCGAGGCCGAGGATGCGGTCGATCAGCGCGTTCGTCAGGGCGATGTTCAACTTCGTTTCGTGCAGGTTGTTCAACATCGCGAAGCCGAGGTTCTTCTCGGGCAGCAGCGTAATCTGGACTCGGAAGCCATCGATGACGCCGCCGTGGGCGACGACGAGCTCGCCCCGGTGATCGTAGACGACCCATCCCATCGCGTAACTGATTTGGTGCGAGTCCGGGTAAATGTCTGCGATTAGGCCCGCTTTGCGCATCGGCGTGTGCGGCTGTTTCGTCTCGGCCAAGGCCTTCGCCGCGACGATCGGTTTGCCCGCGAATTTGCCCTCGCCCAGATGGAATTGCACCCAGGCACCGAGGTCGCGGATCGAAGCCGACATCGACCCGGCGCCGTCGGCTTCGCGCGCGTCGTACGCGGCCATCGCGACCACCTTCCCGGCGCGGAGTTCGTGCCCGGCGGCCCGGTCCGGATACTTTTCCGCCTCGGCCGATGTGAACGTCACCGACTTCATGCCGAGAGGCCCGGTGAGGCGCTTGCTGACCAGTTCGGCGTAGCTTTTTCCCGTACGGTTCTCGATGGCTTTACCGGCGGCCGTGAAGGGCAGGCTCGAATATTGGTAACCGCCGCGGAACGGGGTCGTGAGCGGCAATTTGGCGGTGCGGCGCAAGACTTCGTCGGCATCCCAAGGCGCCCGGTACCAGAGGAGGTCGTGCCCGCCGAGGCCGGTGCGGTGCGTCAGTAGGTCGCGCAGCGCCACGAGTTTGTCGGCGTTCGGGTCCGAGAGTCGGAATGTCGGTAGGTGTTTGCGGACGGGATCGTCCCAACCGAGGTCGCCCGATTCGACCAAGGACGCCAACAGGGTCGCGGTGAAAGCTTTCGTGCAGGACGCTAGTGGGAAGAGCGTATCCGTCGTCACGGGGTCGTTCTGGCCGACGCTTTTGATCCCGTAGCCGGCCGAGTGAACGATTTTCCCATCCTTCACGATGACGACGGCCAGTCCCGGGACATGCCAAGCCACGCGCGCGGCTTCGATGGTCTTCTTGGCAGCGTCTTCGTCCCATTGCGGCGCTGCAGCCCCGACGAAGCCGGACGAGAATAGAAGTGCGATTGCGCTAAGACGGGTGACCATGGGAACCCCACTCGGAATGCAAAAACGCGGCCGACCTCAGAGGATCGACCGCGTTGGAATTGTCCGATCTTGGATTAGAGGCCCGATCCGCCCGCGAAGCCAATCTTACCGCCACCTTGACCGAAGCCACCTTGGCCGAAGCCGCCGCCTTGACCGAAGCCACCTTGGCCGAAGCCGCCGCCTTGGCCGAATCCACCTTGGCCGAAGCCGCCGCCTTGGCCGAATCCACCTTGGCCGAAGCCGCCGCCCCCGCCTTGGCCGAATCCGCCTTGGCCGAATCCGCCTTGGCCGAAGCCGCCACCTTGGCCGAAACCGCCGCCTTGGTCGAAGCCGCCACCTTGGCCGAAGCCGCCGCCTTGGCCGAAGCCGCCGCCTTGGCCGAAGCCGCCGCCTTGACCGAAGCCACCGCCTTGACCGAAGCCACCGCCTTGACCGAAGCCACCGCCTTGACCGAAGCCACCGCCTTGACC
>JBBRUN010000119.1:0-11976 GCA_038247765.1 Gemmatales bacterium
GAGCGGGATCATTTTCGTCGCACGCAGAGCGAATCGAATGCCCCCATCCCCAGTGCGATTACGGGAAATCAACGGCCGGCTGGGCGCCGGAGATATCGGTGGGATCGCACGCGCGGCGGAAGCCGGATTCGCCGAACTTTTGAATATCCCTCTCCCGCGCACTCCGGAAGATTGGAACGTTCGTGTGACCCGACGGATGACCGATCGTAATTGATCGCTGCTCGATTTGCGTACGCTTCGCACGGCTCTTGGTCCACAGTGATTCTTCACTCTTTCTCCCCGAGGTTCTCCCCATGACCACCCGCACCGTCGCCCTCCTCGTCGTCGCCTCGGCCACCCTCGGCGCCGGCCTGACCTTCGCGCTGCAGCGCGAATACAAATCCGGCATCGTCTTCCCGGAACCGAAAGTCGTGACCCCCGGCGAGAAGCCGGGCGACGCTCCGAGCGATGCCAACATCCTCTTCGACGGCAAGGATTTGTCGAAGTTCACCAACGGCGAGAAGTGGGAAATCAAAGATGGCTACGCCTTGACCAAGGGCAGCGACATCACGACCAAGGAAAGCTTCGGCGACATGCAACTGCACGTCGAGTTCGCCACGCCCGAAAAAGTCGATCCGAAGCAGACGGGCCAAGCCCGCGGCAACAGCGGCGTGTACATCATGGGCAAGTACGAAGTGCAGATCCTCGATTCGTTCGATAACAAAACCTACTTCGACGGCCAGTGCGCTTCGCTGTACAAGCAGCAGCCGCCGATGGTGAACGTTTGCCGGAAGCCGGGGGAATGGCAGACTTACGACATCGTCTTTGAAGCGCCGAAGTTCGCCGATGACGGCAAGGTGTTGAAGCCCGCAATCTGCACGGTCTTCCACAACGGCGTCTGCGTGCAGAACCACTTCGAACTCAAAGGCGGCACCTACTACGACCAAGCGGCGAAGTACGTCAAGCACGAACCGAAACTGCCGTTCCGCCTGCAAAACCACGGCAACCCGGTGAAGTTCCGCAACATCTGGGTGCGCGACATCGCCATGCTCGTCGGTAAGGAACCCGAAAAGAAGGATTGATGGATTGCCAAAAGCGTAGTCGCGAATGCTGCATCCGCGCCGTGGTCGCGACTCGTTTGGTATTGCTCATCGACTCCGGTACTCCACCCGCAGCTTCGCCAAGTTGATCGGGTCCAATTCCTCGCCGTCGGGGCCGTCCTTCGGTGTCTCCAGAATCATCGGCAGCGTTTCGAAGCGCGGGTCGTTCACGAGCATTCGGAACGCTCCGTCGCCGATTTCCCCGAGGCCCAAGCCGGCGTGGCGGTCAACCCGGCTGCCGTGAACTTTCACGCTGTCGTTGACGTGAAAGACCTTCAAGCACTCCAGCCCGATCACGCCGTCAAATTCTTGGAACGTCGCCGAGTATCCTTCGGTCGTGTGAATCGGGTAACCGGCCGCGAAGATGTGGCACGTGTCGAGGCAAACACCGTAGCGCTCCGGCTCCTTCACGCCAGCGCGGATCGCGGCGAGGTGCTCGAAGCGATGGCCGAGGGTCGTTCCTTGCCCGGCGGTCGTTTCCAACAGGATCTCGGTTTTCAAGCCGCGGCAGCGCTCGGAGGCGATGTCGAGCCCGGCGATGACGCGATTCAGCCCGGCTTCCTCGCCGCTGCCGACGTGGGCGCCGGGGTGCGTGACCAAGTACGCCAGCCCGAGTTGCTCGGCCCGGTGCCACTCGACGACGAACGCATCGATCGACTTTTGAAACAGCTCATCGCCCGGCGCGGCGAGGTTGATGAGGTAAGAATCGTGGGCCGTTAGAAACTTCAACTTCGCGGCCTTCGCGGCTTTTTTGAAAGCCGAAGCGTCGGTATCCGCGATTGGCTTGCAGGCCCACTGGCTCGCGTTCTTGGTGAAGAGTTGACAGGTACCGCAATCGAAGCGAACCGCCGTGGCGATGGCGTTGATCAGCCCGCCGGCGATGGAGAAGTGCGCCCCGAACAACGGCATGGGTGCCTCGGAAAAGGCGAGCCGGCAGCGTTCGCTGCCGGATTCTGGATCGCAAGAAAGACTCCGACCGCTGACGCGGCCGGCTCGCCGCGGCACTACTTCATCAGTTTGTGGACGTCGGCTTCGATGGCCTTCGCCCAGATCTTGTAACCTTCTTCGCTGAGGTGCAGCAAATCGGGCATGACCTTGCGTTCGAGGCCGCCGTCCTTGTTGAGGAACTTCGCGCCGATGTCGGTGTAGAAGACTTTCTTGTCGTCGGCGAGTTTGGCCGCGATCTCGTTGATCGCGCCGATCTTTTTGTTCAACTTGTCCGCCGGGCAGACGGTCTCGTCTTTGGCGATGCCGCCGCCGCGCGGGAAGACGCCCAAGATCAGGATCTTCATGTCGGGCTTCTGCTTCTGCAGTTCCGCGACGATGGCTTTGATTCCGCCGGCGATTTGCTCGGCAGAATGGCCTCCGGTGTTGTTGGTGCCGATCATCATGACGGCGAGCTTCGGCTTGATCGGTTCGAGTTCCTTGCCGTCGGTGATCCGCCAGAGGACGTGGCCAGTTTGGTCGCCGCCGATGCCGAGGTTCACGGCTTTGAGCGGGGCGAACGACTCGGCCCAAGCTTTCTTGCCGGCTCCTTCCCAACCTTGCGTGATCGAATCGCCGATGAAGATCACCTCGGCTTCGCCCTTGGCGACGACCTTCAAGAATTCTTTGTGGCGGGGGACGTCGCGGTTGATCGGTTTGACGGCGGGGTTGTCTTTGGTTTCTTGGGCGAAGGCCGGGGCGAGCAGCCCGAATGCGAAGGCGACCGCGAGGGAGAGGCGGATCATGCGTGAGACTCCTGATGAAGCGATGGCCCGAGGAATCGGGCCGGGGTGGGAATCGGCGGGAGGCGCCGACACGGGAAGTATCATCGACTGCGGTGTTACTTGCAAGCGTGAACGGGTCCGGGGGAAACGACCCGCGTGAATTTATACACGTGTATACTTGTCTCCGATTGGCGCTTTCTCAAATGGAGAGGACAAAGAATGTCGAAATTGGCTCACCCGTAAGCCAATTCCGCCGCGCCGATGCCGGAGCCGGGTTCGACCTTCACCCCCGCGCCGCGGAGCACCATCTCGAGTGCCGCCAGCACTTGGAAGACGCTGCTCGGTTTGCTGTTGTAGCCCATCAAGCCGATGCGCCAGGCTTTGCCTTTGAAGTCGCCGAGGCCGCCGCCGATCTCGATGCCGAAGTCGGTGAGCATCCGCTTGCGGTTCGGGATATCCTCGACCCCCGCCGGGATGTGCACCGCGTTCAACTGCGGCAGCCGGCACTCCGGGGCTGCGATGTAGTTCAAGCCGATGGCTTCGAGGCCGGCCTTCAACGCGAGGTGGTTGCGCCGGTGGCGCTCCCAGCGCGCTGCGAGGCCTTCTTCGAGGACAATCCGCAGGCCTTCCCGCAGTGCGTAGATCATGCTGATCGGTGCGGTGTGGTGGTACGAGCGATCCCCGCCCCAATAGCTTTCGATGGCGGTCATGTCGAGGTACCAGCTCTGGACTTTCGTCTTGCGCGCCTTCAGCGCGGCGACGGCGCGGTCGCTGAACGACATCGGCGACAACCCCGGCGGGCAACCGAGGCCCTTCTGGCTGCAACTGAACGCGGCGTCGATTCCGAGTTCGTCGAGCTTCAACGGCGTGCACCCGAGCGAAGTCACGCAATCGACGATGAGCAGCGTCCCTAGTTCCCGGCAGAGATCGCCAAGTCCTTCGAGCGATTGCGACACGCCGGTGGAGGTTTCGGCGCTGACGATGCCGAGGGCCTTGGGGCGTTCACGCTTCAGCACCTCGAAAATGCGGTTGAGGTCGAAGGCTTCGCCCCACTTCTGTTGCAGGGCGATCACTCTGGCCCCGGTGCGCTCGGCGATGTCGATCATCCGGTTGCCGAAGAATCCCTTCGCGCAGACCACGACCGAATCGCCCGGTTCGAGGAGGTTGACGAAACAAGCTTCCATCCCGGCCATGCCGGTGGCGGAGATCGGGAAGGTCAGGCGGTTGGCGGTGCCGTAGACTTCGCGCAGCATCACCTGCGTTTCATTCATGATCTCGAGAAATTGCGGATCGAGGTGGCCGAGCAACGGCGTGGTCATGGCCGTGAGGACGCGCGGGTGGGCGTCGCTCGGGCCGGGCCCCAACAGCAAACGGACGTTCGGGGTCAATTGCGAAGCGATCATCGTTTCACCGGATGGGAGTGGTTTTCAAAGCGTCCACGAGCGTGGCGACCGCCGCGGCGACTTCGGTTTCTTCCGTGGGGGTCAGTGCGGAGCCAGCGTAGCGAACGCGGTACAGTTTGGAAGTCACAAACGCCGGCACGGCCGAAGCGGCTGCGGCCGGTAACGTTCGCAAGTACGCGGTGGCGGCGTCCGCGAATTCTTTCGGGGTCTGACCGACCGAGGGATTCAACCCATGCGACTTCAGCGCGGCGATGTATTGTCGATACCACGGCAGGCCGGTGATGGGGCCCGCCGGAATGATTGGCCGGCGCCGGGTGAACCGCCGCAGTGCGACGAATCCCACCGGGAGCACCAGCGCAGCGGCGAGGTACACGCTCCACTCCAACCAGCCGTCTTTGATGGAGCGGACGGCTTGTTCGCGCTTGGCCGGGTTGTACCCGATGATGAAGTCGTTGACGAACGAGACGCTTTTTTGGCGGGCGTTGTCGAACCAACTCCCGGCCGACGGCGGCGCGGCGAGCGTGCCGGGGGTCGGATCGAGATTCAGCCAATGCCAGACGCGGCCGGCCTTGGCGGCTTCGGGATTTCGGAATGCGAACCCGGCCGGCGCAGACCGCTGCACGAGGATTTCGACCCAGGCGTGGGCGTGCTCTTGCCGGATGATGTACTTGCCTTCGTCGTGCCATTCGTAGCCCTTGAAGCCGACGACGAACTGGGCCGGGATGCCGAGGGCGCGGAGCGACAGCGCCAAGCCCGCGGCGAAGCGTTCGCAATGGCCGGCTTTGGTATTCCACAGGAACTCTTCGATCGGATCGATCTTCTTGTTGCTGCGGCGGAGCTTGGTGGTGTACTCGAATTCCCCGGAGTCGAGGAAGTGATCGCGGAAGGCGCGGGCCACGCGCTCGTGGAACTCCGGATGGACGACGAAGCCGGCGCGGGCGTCGGCGGTGTCGATCGCGCCGCGCGGCAACCGGCCGGACGCCACGGACGCTTTCAATAATACGACGGCCCACTCGCGGATCCGCGCGACCGGCATCCGCGTCAACAGCGAGCGCTGCGGATCGCCGAAGCCGCCGTCGAGCGCGGTGAACGGTTCCATCGCCGGGCCGAGATCCGCTTCCTCGCTCACTCGGGACCGTTGGGTGTAAGTGCTGTTGACGCGCGGCCCGAGGTTGTTCGGGATGAACGAACCATCGTAGATGGCAGGCCAGCCGCGGACGGTCCCGTTCGTCGTGCTCGAAACGGGCGATTCTTGTCGCTCCGCCCAGAAGATCGGCGATGCCAGTACCGGCCCGGCGACTTTTTCGCCGCTTTGGAATGCGAGTTCGTACTGCTGCGGACCGAAATCCGGCGGCCGGTATTCGGCGGGGAACTGCGCGACGCCGAAGCGGACGCTGTGCCCGGAGGCGTATCCTTTCCGGTTCCATTTGCCGTCTTCGTATTCGGAGTACGAGGTACCGCGCCAGAGTTGGGAAGGGTCGAGATCCGGTTTCGGCGTCCCGTCCCGATTGGTCGCCACGACTTCGAAGGCCAACTCCGAACTCGTTTCGAGATCCCCGATCTTGCTCATATCGTGGGTGTTTTCGGGGTTGTACCCGGTCTCGAGGCGGGTCTTGGTGAAGGCCCAGCGCTCGCCGGTCGAACGCGGGCTCAAGAAGAAGACCGGCAGCGCGATCACGCTGGCGGCGCCCAGCCAAAGCAGCGCGTGCCACCACAAGCCCCGTTCGCCGTCGCCGCCAGCGAGCACCTGCGGCCGCGTTTGGACTTGCCCCGGCAGCGACGGAATCGCCCCGGTCGCGCGGTTCGAGAAGAACAGCGACAAACTCCACACCGCCCCGCCGGCATAAAGGAATACGAGCACGATGAAGAACGGATCGTCGGTCATCGACGACGCGAGAACCACCGTCACCAAACCGATTCCTTGCATCGTCCACCAATCGCCGACGTGCTTGGGGCGGAACAGCTTCGCGGGGATCAGGATCATCACCAGGGGGCCCATGTAGGGCAAAAGGCTGGCGGGCCAGGACAGGTTGGCGAGGGCGGAGTCGCTCGGTTGCATGAGCTTCGTGAGCTTCACGGCGAGCCAAACGACGGCCACGACGCCGATACCCAATCCCAAGAGATTCGCCTTGCCCAGCCCCAATGCGAATTTTCCTTCCAAGAAGAACGACACGATCAGCGAAATCACGACGACCGCGGTGAAGACGATCGACTCCGGTACGAGGTCCCACTCCGAGTAGCCCAGCGCGAGGCAGGCCATCAAGAGCGTGTAGTACGTGGCGATCCGGAACGGCAAACTCAGCGGTGGTGGCGTCATGGCGCGTCTCGCGTTCCGGTCGGAGTTGGCAGGGCGACATCGGGCGGGAGCGAAAACCACTTGGCCGCGGAAGTCGGATCGACGACGGCGAGCGACAGCCCGGCGGAGCGGATCGCCGCGGCGACGGGGCTGCGCGGCCGCGTGCTGATGAGCAACCGCGCGGCTTTGCGGCGGATCTCACGCACGCCGAATACCGAGCCGACCGCGATATTCGGTGTGCCAACGACGCCCGCCAATCCGTGGAAGTGCTCACGGATGAACAGCGGCGTACCGGGCCCCGATTGGACGGTCGCGGTCTCTCCGAAAATCGCGAGCGTGATGCTGCCGGGCCGCTCTTCGTGAACCCACGCCCAAGCCGCCGTGACGGCCAGCGACAAGGCCCATTCGAGCTTGCGCTGCGAATTGCGGTCAGTCGGGAGGCTCGGCACCCAAGGATCGACGATGACGACGAGGTCGAGTGGCGCGGTTTGATCGTACTCGCGCACCATCCACTGGCCGCGCCGGGCCGAAGTCTTCCAGTGAATGTCGCGGACGCCATCACCCGCGCGGTGGGGCCGCAACCCCCGGACATCGCCATCGCTCGGCATATAACGCGCCGCAGGCCGCCGCGATCGATCGTCGCCGTGGCCGGCGCGGATCAAGAATCGCTTCATCAAGCGGGCGTTCACGGTGCCCAGCGGCGGCAGCACGACTTGCTCCCCGGCGACCGCGAGCGCGCGCTGGTGCGTCAGCAACCCGAAGGGATAGCCGGAGCGGGCTATCAAGGGCGGTAACCGATGGCGACCGCGATTGGCGAAGGTGACTTTCGTCGAAGCGCGGACGGTGGAACCGCCGGGGAAATGCGGCAACACCCACGCCGCCGCGAGCGCGGGCGGGGCGACTTCGGCGATCGTCACCGATTTCGCACGCCCCACTCGGTTGGCAATCTCGGCGTGCAGAACGATCTCTTCACCGGCGAATGCGGGCGGATGCGCCAGCCGCCGGGCCGAGAGTCGGCGGGTCATGCGGTAGGCCAAGAACGCGTTGATGAACAGCAGTGCGGTCAGCGTGTACGACACGAGCAGTAGGATGTTGATGGTTTTCATCCAACCGACGACGCCGACGATCACGGCGACGACGACCCACCAAACGAGGGTGGAACTCCCCCGGAAGCCGGTGCGCGCGGTCGAAACGACTGATGTCGGCATACCGCGCGGCCCCGGTGTCAGACGGGCACTTTGGTCTTCGAGACGATCTCGGCTACGATCGCGGCGGTGTCGTTGCGACCGCCCTGATCCCACGCTTTCGTCATCATGCGGTGGGCCAGCACCGGCACGGCCAAGGCCTTCACGTCGTCCGGCGTCACGTACTGCCGGCCCGAAAGCATGGCGAGCGCCTGCGAAGCCCGGTAGAACGCCAACGCGGCCCGCGTGCTCGCGCCCAGCGATACTTCCGGGTGGACGCGCGTGGCTTCGATCAAGTCGAGGATGTAGTCCGCCACCGGCGGTTCGACCTTCACCCCCCGGACGACCATCTGCAGCGCAACGATGTCGCTCGGCCGCAACACCGGTTGCAGTTGATCGACCGGCTCCCCCCGGCGGTGCTGGGTGAGGATGGCCCGCTCCGCCGCGCGGTCCGGGTAGCCGATTTTGACACGCATCATGAAGCGGTCGAGTTGGCTCTCGGGTAGCGGGTAGGTCCCTTCGAACTCGTACGGGTTCTGCGTGGCGAGCACGAGGAAGGGCGGGCCGAGGGCGCGGGTCGTACCGTCGATGGTCACTTGGCGCTCGCTCATCGCTTCGAGCAGCGCCGATTGCGTCCGCGGCGTCGCCCGGTTGATTTCATCGGCGACGACGACCTGGGAGAAAATCGGCCCCGGTGCGAACTCGAACTTCGATTCTCGCTGATTCAAAATGTTCGTGCCGAGCAAGTCGCCGGGGAGCAAATCGGGCGTGAATTGGATCCGGGCGAATTTGCATTCGAGGCTCTTGGCGAGGGCCTTGGCGAGCAACGTCTTGCCGACGCCGGGGACGTCTTCGAGCAGCAAATGCCCATCGGCGAGCAACGCGACGACGGCGTAGCGGATGACTTCGGGCTTGCCGAGGAAAACCCCCGCGACGTTGTCGCGCAGGGTATCGATGAGCTGGGCCAATTCGGCGGGCGGTTGGGGTTCGGGCGTCGGCAAGTAGCTCGAAGATGTCGGGTGGGGCATCGGGGCTGCTTTCTCGGCGCTGGAGTTCACTTCAATACGCTAGGAAACCGCTTGGGGTTTGTGCGAATCGCCGTAATTGTCCCGCCGTGGCCACAACAGCACGATGGGAAGTGCGAATATCATGCTCCCGAGCAGAGCCAACGCGACGAACCATTTCCAACCGAGGCGGAGCACGCCCCACTTGCCCATGAGGTACGCGAAGACTCCGAGCAATAGGAACGATTCGACGATGAACACGAGCGAGATCGGATTGGAGAATGCTTCGACGAGCGACTCCGGGCGTATCAACAGCCCGTACATAAAGAGGCTGTTCAACGCGATCAACCCGAAACCGCCGAGCCCGATCAGGGCCGTCCGTTCGCCGCGCGAATACTCGACCATGGCTCACGCGTCCCCGAATAGGGGTTTGCCATCGCCGATGCCGCCCCGCAGGTTCGGATTCGTCGAGCGGTTCGCCATCCGCGCCGTCGCCTCCGCGGCATCGGCCAACCGCTCGGCTTCGCCCGCCGCCTCGGCCACGGCTTCTTCACCGGCTCGGATCGTCTTCAGCGACAGCCCGATGCGTTTCTTGTCGGTATCCACGGCCATCACCTGCACTTCGACGTGCTGCCCTTCGGTGACGACGTCGCGCACGCGGCGGACGCGCTCGGTGCTGAGTTCCGAGATGTGGATTAAACCTTCGATGCCGGGGGCGAGTTCGACGAAGGCGCCGAAATCTTCGAGCCGGGTGACCTTCCCCGAGACGCGCGAACCGGGCCGGCAGGTCTTGGCGAAGTCGTCCCACGGGTTCGCGAGGAGTTGCCGGAGGCTCAGGGAAATCCGACGGGTCGCGGTGTCGAGCCGCTTGACGACGACCTCCACCCGCTGGCCGATCTGCACGACTTCGCTCGGGTCGCCGATGCGCTGCCAGCTGAGTTCGGAAATCGGGATCAGCCCGTCGGCCCCGTCGAGATCGACGAACGCCCCGAACGGTTTGATCATCCGCACGACGCCGACGCGCGTCTGGCCTTCTTGGAGCGTGGCCCAGAGTTGCTCGCGTTTATCTTCGCGCTCGCGCTCTTGCACCGCCCGCCGGCTGACGATGAGGTTCCGCTCTTCGCGGTCGAGTTCGACGACCTGCACCTTCAACTGCTGATTGAGGAACTGCTCGGGATCTTCGACGCGGTAGAGGTCGAGTTGGCTCAGGGGCAAGAATCCTTTGACGCCCGAGACTTCGATCATCATGCCCGACTTGTTTTTGTTCATGCCCGTAACTTTGGCGAGGACGATCATGTTGAGCGAAATGTTCGACCAGTCGCTGACGCTCTGCACCGACCCTTGGCGCGTCAGCAGCACGAGGCCGTTGGCGGCGTCGTAGCGCTCGATGGAGAACTCGACAACCTCGCCGATCTGCGGGCGGGTTTCGAATTGATCGAGCGGGAGAAGCCCTTGCCCGCGGCCGCCGGGGACATCGATGAAGACATCGGTACCATGGATCGAAACGATGGTGCCCTTTTTCTTGCCTCCGGGGGTCTTCGCCGCCGGTTTCTGCGAGCCTTGTTCGTCGAGTTTTCCGAAGTCCAACCCGGCGAGGGCCGCTTCCATCTCGGCTTCGATGCTGGCGTCGAGCATCCGTTTGTTCGGCCGCGACTGCGAGAAATCTTTGCGGTCGAGCACAGTCGGGGCCGTACCGTCGTTGCGGGGTTTTTCTTCGCGCGGCGGCCGATGACCTTCACCGGCGCGCGGGAAGGTCTTGGGGCCGGGACGCGGCCCCCCCGGTTGGGGCGGACCTTGCTGAGGCCGAGGAGCTTGGTCGGCCGGTTCCGAGGCGGGCGTCGGGTTTGGGATGTCGCTCATGGCAGAGTCCGGGAATGATGCCGTCGGCAAGTGTCGCAAAAGTTTAGGTTAGCGTTCTGGCCGGCGAAGGCAACGGTGGCCTCCGTTTGGCAACGGTACTCGGAATTTTCAATCGCTGCCGCTCCCGAGTCAGACGTGAGGTCGAATGCTCGCCGACGATCAATACTTTGCGCGAATCGGAGGGGAAGCGCCAATTTCGCGGCGAAGGCTTGGAGGGTAGCAGAAGGATGCTGGCGGCGATTGGTAGCGTTCCCAACATTCCAAGGGATTATTCACGGACGCTTCTCGCGCCGAAACTGCGCAAGCTAATCCGCTTGTGGGAACTGCGACGGAGCCTGACCCACAGCAACATGGGAAACTCGGCGAACGAGCATCGGTCCCGCGGCTCCGGGCCTTCACAATGTGGTTATGGGCACCCACGAATTGCAATCGGACATCGTCTCGTTCCGGCACTACCTCCGGGCCGAGCGCGGCATGTCCGATAACAGCGTACAAGCTTATGGTCACGACCTGCAGCGCTACGCCGAGTGGGTCGCAGTTTACCGGTTGGCGGATTACCTCAGGCCGACGCTCCGCGATCTCGCCAGTTATTTGCTATTTCTGAGCGAACAGGAACTCGCCGCGTCCACCGTCGCCCGGCACATCGTTTCGCTGCGCATGTTCTACAAGTTCCTCCGGCTCGAAGAGCGCATCGATCAATCGGCCGTCGCTCTGCTCGGTTCGCCGAAACTCTGGCAGCGGATTCCGGCGGTGTTGAACACGTCGCAAGTCGACAAATTGCTGAGCGCGCCGATGGCGGGGGATCGCTTCTTTCTGCGCGACCGGGCGATCCTCGAAACGCTCTACGCCACCGGGTGCCGGGCTTCGGAAGTGGTGAACCTGAAACTCGAAGACCTGTACCTCGACTCGGCATTCCTGCGCTGCACCGGCAAAGGGAACAAACAGCGCGTCGTTCCGTTGGGCCGTCCGGCGGTTGCGGCGCTGCGGGCCTACCTGGCGGCGACGCCCGCGTCGGCGTCGGGGACTGTTTTCGTCAGCAAGTCGGGCCAACCGCTGTGCCGGATTCGGCTTTGGAAGATCGTTAAATTCTACTGCGCCCGCGCCGGCCTGCCCACGAAGATCAGCCCGCACACGCTCCGGCACAGTTTCGCCACGCACGTGCTCGCCGGGGGGGCCGACCTGCGGAGCGTCCAAGAATTACTGGGCCACGCGTCGATCACCACGACGCAGCACTACACGCACATCGACCGGGATCGATTGAAGGCGATGCACAAGAAGTTTCACCCGCGCGGCTGAGCGATTCCCAAAAGCTTCGGCCGGGCGCGGCGAATCTCCTAATGTGAATGTACCCCGTCTCCCCGCTCGTCAGGAGCCGACGATGTCCGCGAAGATTTCCGATGCGCCGCTCGATCCGGTGAACAATCCCCGCCAGCCGTTCGGC
>JBBRUN010000120.1:0-11967 GCA_038247765.1 Gemmatales bacterium
CAGCGAGCTTCTTCTTAAGCGATTCTTTCACGGCTTTCCAGAGTTCGCTCGCCACGACGCCGACATCAATCAAATGAGCGATCAACGGGTGACAGTCAGTGGGAAAAGTACCTTTTCCCAATTTGCCCCACACAGCTTCAAGAAATACCATTTCGTTTTCCAAACTTTTCTCGTTGCGAATTGATTGGTTCTGAGAGGCTGTCCGACAACTTTCCCATGGAAATCAGCGGTTCGTATCAATCGCGAGTACTGGATTCACGAAACCCCATGGAAATCGTGACCTCGGCCACCACGCCCCGACCGATATCTTCGACTTTCAAGGGAAAACTTTTCGGATAGCCTCTGACACCGTCAGAACCAATCAATAAAGCTGGAAAAGACGAGTTCGAGCATTGTTTTGCTAACTCCGAAGTGCGGCGAAGAGGGCATCTTGGACTTCGAATGACAAGGTTAAAAGCGAATTCCAAGCAGATTGCGAAGTCAGTTGCGTGATTCGGTGTTCGTCTTTGAGAAACTCACTCAAGCCATGAAGAGCCTTTTGATCCTGCGGTGGGCCTCGACGACCCGGCGAGTAGCGAGCGCATCGCCTCGGGCGTGGAACGGCTCGACGCCATGCTCGGAGGCAAGGAGTATTATCGGGGCAGCAACATTCTGAGATGAGGAAACGCGAAAGGGAGTTTCGGTCGACACTCTATCGAGATTTTGAAATCTCTTAGTTTTATAGTAGTTCGTGACTTTACCTTGCCAAGTCGATCTTCTACCCCGTCAGCATCACGTGCAATTTGTGGGAATTCGTGTGAGACTTCACGAGCCGGGTCGCGTCAGCGCCCGGAGTGTTTGATCGCATCATGGACAAGCCAGCCACGCGCCCGCGCCGCCAATTCCATACCGGCGGTCTCGTCCCAAGTCAGGCCCGCAAATCGACTGCGGTCGCAGGCTTCAAGAATCGCCGTGAGCTCTTCGTTCGGGTGGGCCTTCGCCAACTCGGCGGTCGTCATCGTCTCGGCGGGGGTGGCGAATCGTTGGGCCACAAGAGTCCGCAGGATCGCGGCGAGGCGGTCGGGGAGGGTTGCGTCCGGCACGAGGGCGTCGAGATCGCGGAGTGCGCATTCGCCCGGCGGCAATTCCGCGGTCGGCTTCCGACGGCGGCGTGCGAAGAACAGTCCGAGCACTAGAGCCAGAACAACGGCGATTGCGAACCCATAGACACCCGGTGGCAGCGAAGCCGACGGCGGTAGCGGCGGCGATTCTTCGATCCCCGTCGCGGGGATCGCTTGATCGGCCGCGATCTGCTTGATCTTGGTTTCGACGCGGATCGTCTGCTTTAGAAACGCGACCGATTCCGCTGACACCGCGTTGCCCGTGGTCACGGTGAACTCGCGGAGCGACAGCGGCACGGCCGGGCCTGGGGCGAATGGGAAGACCTTGTAGCTTTGGCTCCAGAGTTGTTCGCCGTTGGAAAGGGTGGAGATCGTCGCCGGGCCGATGGCGACGATCTCCCAGAGCGGGGCGGATTCATCGGACAAGAGCTTCGCCGGTACATCGACCCGCACTGGCGCCGGACCCTGCAGGGTGGCCCGCAGGGTGAGGCTTTTCGAAAGCGGGATCGATTCCCGATCCGCCGAGAGGGTCGCGGTCACGGGCATGCTACTTCGCCGCGGTCACGGTGAACTTGTGCGGCACGGGCTCCGCCAGTTTGTAAATGGCCGCTTGGGCCGCGTCAATCTTCTCCATCCGCTTGGCCACCTCTTTAGTTTTCATCGCGGCGCCGTCTTCGATCCAAGCCGGGAGGTTGTACTTCAGCACGTTGAAGAAGCGGTCGAAGACCAACTTGTTCTTCGCCGTGATCGCCGCGAGAATTTTGTTCCCCTGTTCGAAGATGGGGCCGACAGTCACATTGCCGAGGTTGACTCCGGCGGCGATTTCTTTCGCAGTCGCTTTCATCACCTTCACACCGTCGATAGCGATGTCGTAGTCGCCGTCCTTCAAGCCGAGCACCGTCAGGCCGTAGAAATTCAGATCCTTCAGTTCGTTGAGGTACGGGAGCATCGGGAGCCACTCCTTCTGCACCGGCACGGGGAGCGATTCGTCAAGCCGCGTGAACGCGATGCCCGAGTCGGTTTTCACGATGTCGGTGATTTTGCAACCCACGGGCGCGGCCCCTTCGATCTTGCGACCGTCCGCGATCAGCGTCGCCGAGCTCACCACGGCCGGGGCCTTTAACTCCGTCAGGATCGCGCCGGCCATGAGCAGGCCGCCGGGCGAGGCCGTGTGGAAGCCGTCGTAATACGGCTTGGCCTTCGCCGCTTTCGGGTCATCGACTTCCATCTTGTCGGTCGCGGCGCGGGTGATCGTGTATTGGTCGGCGTACGGAATTTTGAACTCGGCCGCGAGATCCTTGAGCGGTGCGTAGAACTGCTTCTGCGTTTCGACGTATTCTTTGCCGTTGTTCATCATCCGTTTATCGACCGCGTTCGGCGAACAAAGCGCGACGCGGACTCCGGCCTTCTTGGCCATCTCGAGCATCGCCTTGGTCTTCTCGACGAACTGTTTGTTCCGGTTGGCGTCGAACTTACCGTAGCCGCCATCGTTCATACCGAAGTTGATGGTGATCGCCGTCGGCTTGTCGTTCAGCACGTCGGCCTGGAATCGGTTGGCCCCGCCGTTGGATGTGTCCCCGCCGATGCCGGCATTCAGGAACACGAAGTTCCCCTTGGGCATCCGCGTCGTCAGGTAAAGTTCGATGTACGAGCTGTACTGGTACTGCTGGGTGATGCTGTCGCCGAAGAAGACAATGCGGTCGTTGGGCTTGAAGAAGAAGTCTTTGGCGGGTTCCTCGGCCCGCGCGGGAACCGCGAGGACGAGGACGGCGAACAGGATCGCGAGGCGGCGCATGGGAAGGGCCTTTCGGTGGGAAGCTCCGTGACGATGGGATTATACCCGGGGCCGCGGTCAAACGCCCGCGTGCGTTCCGAATGCCCAGCGCAGCAAGCCGAGGACCGCGGCTGAAACGACGATGAGCAGCATCGACACCGCCACGGCCGTCTCGATGTTGCCGACGCTGAGTTCGAGGAACACGGTCGTCGGCAAGACTTCCGTGCGGTAGCGCGTGACACCGGCGAAGATCAGCACCGGGCCGAATTCGCCGACCGACCTGGCCCAAGCGAGCGTGAGCGCAGCCAAAATTCCCCGGCGGGCTTCGGGGAGTGTGATCCTGCGGAAGGCCATCGCCCGCGTGCAGCCGAGGCTCCGGGCGATCTGCTCCGTGCGGGGCGAAAGTTGGTCGAAGGTATTCCGCATGGTGCGGGTGGCGAAGGCCGCCGCGATGGTGAACTGCGCGAGCACCACCGCCGGTACGGCGTAGGTGATCGTCACGACATCTTGCAAGGCCCGGCCGGGCGCACTCTGGAACAGGATCAACAAGCTGAGGCCGACGACGAGCGGCGGTAGAACCACGGGCACTTCGAGCAGGGTTTCGAGCAGTCGTTGGCCGGGGAAGGCGGTTCGGGCCAACAAATAGCCGAGCGGTACGGCGACCCAGATCGCGAGGATCGAAGCGGCGGAACTGCTGAGGAGGCTGAGCCACAGGGCCGCGCGGATCTCGGGGACGCGCAGCGCCGCCAGCAAATGCTCCGGCGAAGTCGATGCGGCATCGGCGACGAGCATCGCGAGGATCAACCCGGCGTACATCCCGCCTAGGAGGGCCAATCCGAGGAAAAACGGCCAATCGCGGCGCGGTTTCATTGCAGGCCCGCCGCGCGGTAATGTCGGCCACCGCGGTCGGGGTCACCGGCGAACCGGGCGAAGGCCTCCGCGTTCGACGATTGGCGGGACTGTTTCAAAGTGGCGATCCGCACCGTGCCGATGCATCCCGCCAACTCGGGGAGTTCCACCGTCTTCAAGCCCGGATAGCCCTGCGCGACGACATTCCAAATGATCGCGGCGACCACGGCCTTCACCTTCGCGGCATTCGCCGATTCCGTCACGGTGCCCGTCTCCACGACGTGCGGATCCAGATCGGCCCAGAGATTCCGGGCCGTCAGGTGTTCCCGAGTCAGCTTGCCGATGGCGCTTCCGGGCTGGCCGAGTGCGACCCGTCGGTTCGGTGCCAGGAGTTCGGCCCAAGTGCGAATCTCGGATGAGGTCAACAGAACCGCGTGCATGGTCCCGAGATGCCAAGTGCCTTCGATTAGTCGCCGCTCGGAGGCGATGCGGACGTAACTTTCATCCGCGGGCAGAAACACGTCCATCGGCTCGGCGGCGCCGGGGAACGAAGCCCGCGTCAATAGATCTTCCGAGGCGCCGAAACGGAGTTCGACCCGCTGCCCCGTCTCGGCGGTGTAGGAGAGAGCCACGGTTTCCGTCGGGATCCGCAGCCCGGCGGCGACGCCGACGATCAACGGCCGATCTCCGGTGGCATCGGCTTCGACCCGCACCAAGCCGAGGATCGACCCCCCCAGCAGTAGTAGCGAGAGCCCAGCGAGCCGGCTGGTGCGAGCGGAGAATTTCATCACGGGATTGTACGAGATCCGCACTCGAACCAAACTTGTACTAAGCTTGGGCGTTCCCGATTCCGTCCCGGAGCGATGTCCAGGATGTACTTGTTCTGCGCGAAATGTCAGACGCAATTCCCCGCCACCAGTCGGTGCCCGCGTTGCAGCAGCCGTTTGCTGGCGCCGGGCGAAGCGGCGGAATCGCTGTCGGTGGCGACCGCACTGCCGCCGAAGCCGTTGCAAACGACTATGTTCGGCCGGATTTTCGTCGGGTCGATTATTGCGCTCGGTTTGCACATGGCCCTGCGAGAGTGGGGCGGCGCGCTGGGAATGTTCGACGAGTCGCTCTCCGCGACGGGGTATGTGGCCGGCTTCCTGATGCGCGTCGGCGCGGCGCTAGTGGGCGGGTTATTCGCGGGCGCGGGCCGGAGCCAAGGATTCAGCTGCGGTGCCGGCGTCGGACTGCTGTCGGGGCTCTCGTGGTTGGTCATCGATTCTTACCCGATCCTGCAACTGGACGCGCTCAACATCGGTTTGATGATTACCATCGTCTCGGTGGCGGGTTGCGCCGCGTCGATCGGCGGGCGAATTTGGCCGGCGATCGTCGAACTGCCCGAGATCGAGTCGCCGCGCCGCAGTTCGCTGTTGAAGTTGGTCGTCGACGGGAAGAAACCGAATCTCTCGTACCCCACGCGGATGGGCCGCGTGTTGGTATCGTCGCTCGCCGTGCTCATCGCCGTGATCGCTTCGGACGGCATCCGCGAAGTGCTGAAACGGTTGCCGGCCGGGCTGATCCATCTCGGCGGGCCCTCCGCGATTCCCAAGGTCGATTTCGAGATCGCCCTCTTCGGCGTCGCGCTCGCCAGTTTGCTCGCCGGAGCCGGAACAGGGGCCGGTTTGCGGCACGGGGGCATCGCGGGATTGATTTCCGCTTTGGCCGTCGGCACGGCGTTCGCCCAACGCCCGCCGGATACGTTCCCGGCTCTCGAGTTCCTGCTCGATCACCTCGAAGCACGGGAATCGACCACGCAGAGCCTATTCACCATCGGCTCGTGCGTCGCTCTCACCGTCACCATCGCGGGCTGGGTCGGCAGTCAACTCTTCCCGCCGCTTAAGCAAAAGCGCCGCCGCAAGTCGGATTACTGACCCGGCCGACGGCGGTTCACACTCTCAGCTTGGCACGCCGACCGACTTCGCGCCAGAAGCCCCACGCAAAGCCGAAGTGGATGCCCACGAAGACCAACGGCACCCGCCAACGCACGCCCAACGGCAGATTGCGGCCCAACCAGAGCGAGCCGGCACCGATCACGGTCGCGTACAGCGCCAGCAGCCCGAGATAAAGCCAGCCGATTTCGGGAACGACCACGCAAAGGATCGGCGCGAGCACCAGCCAAAGCACCCACAGCGGCGGAACGAGCGCCGGCAGCGTCAGCGACTCGAACTGCTTCGCGGCGAGCCGCGCCCGGCCGCTGCCGTAGCGACCGAGTTGGACGAACAGCCCTTTCCACGAACCGCGCGGGTGGTAGACGATCTTCAGTTTCGGGCAGAAGTAGCAGGTCAGACCGGCGGCGTGGACGCGGTGGTTGAATTCGACATCTTCGCAAGCGTCGAAGCGCTCGTCGAATAGACCGACGCGGTGGAAGACCTCGCGCCGGTAGGCAATCGCCGTGCTCTGCGGCGGCACGAACTTCGCCTCGTCGCTGAAAATGTCCGATTCCGGATTGTGCCCCAAGCGGCTGGCCCGCGCCACCGCCACGGCCCGTTGGAACGCAGTCGGGTTCGGCGCATCGAGCGGTTGCGGGCGGCCGAGGGTGTCGGCGCCGGTCGATTCGAACGCGTCGACGATGTTCCGCAAATATTGCCGATCCGGTATGTGGCAGTGCCCATCGACGATGACGGCGAAGTGCCCCGCCATGTGCCGGATGGCGATGTTGCGCGCCGCACTCGAAATCCGCTTGGGGTTGAAGAACAAGCGGACGTTCGGGAACTCGACCTGCATTCCGCGGACGATGCCGGCGGTTTCGTCCGTGGAGCCGCCATCTGCGACGAGGACTTCGAACTCCCCAAGCGGGAAGTCTTGCTCGAGGAGCGAGCGCAACGTGGCCCCGATGAATTTCGCTTCGTTGCGAACCGGGACGATGATCGAGACGGCGGGCATCCATGCCTCCGTGGTGTGTAGGGAGATTTTCACCGCAGAGAACGAAGAGGACCCAGAGAAGAGAAAATCTTTAGTCGCAATTGGATTGGGTATTCTCCGCAACCCGATCCTGCTTTTAAATCTTCTCTGCGGTCTCTTCTTTCTCTGGGGTAAAAAACTTGTTCTTCTCTGTACCTCTGTGGTTAATTCTTTTGAACCAACCGAACTCGCGGCGGACGTTGGTACAGCTTGCGGAGGCCCACGACCTTCAACGCCGTGCCGCACAAGATCGTCAGGTCGAGCAACAGCCCCATCCGCGAGATGTAATATCGGTCGTAGATCAGCTTGTTGTGCACCGTCAGAATGTTGCTGTCCGGCGGCAGGTGGATCTGGGCGAATCCCGTGATTCCCGGCTTCACCTGATGGCGGACGTCGTACCCGAAGACCGACAGACGCAGATCTTCGACGATCTCCGGGCGCTCCGGCCGTGGCCCGATGAGGCTCATTTCGCCGCGGAGCACGTTCCACAACTGCGGGAGTTCGTCGATGTGCAATTTCCTCAGGACTTTGCCGAGCGGCGTGATGCGCACGTCGCCGGTGACGCTCCACTGCGGGCCGGTGAATTGCTCGCAATTGTGGGTCATCGTGCGGATTTTGAAAATCGTGAAGACCCGCCCGGCCCGGCCGACGCGGGTCTGCGTGTACATCGCCGGGCCGTGCGACGACAGTTTCACGAGCAACATTGCCACCGCGATGACGGGGATCGCCAACACCAACAGCACGCTGGCTAAACAAAAATCGAGGGCGACCTTCGCCGCGTAAGCGGGCCGGACGGGAATCACGGCGGGGCGATTCGACCGGCGTTCGGAACCGAGGGTGGCCAGGCGCTGTTGCAACGCGATCCTCGTGTTGCTCCGGTTCAGGGTCGAGCTGGACGGGGTAGCGGTTTTCATCGAATTCGGATCCTCACCAGCACGGGCCCCGTCGCTTCCAAGCGGCGGGGCGGATCCGTGCGAAACCTACCGGGACTCTCGGAGAACCCCGGCGTACTGCGCGAACACGTCCGCGACGACCGCCCGCACCGGGGCCGAGTCGCCTTCGATCTTCTCGTCGTCGCGCGCCGCTTCCGGCGTCACGACGTAGAGCTTGTACAGTTCGTTGGCCCGCAAATACGGCACATGCCAGCGCGGCGCCGCCGGCACATCCCATTGGCCATCGATCGACCACGCCCAGCGAATCCGCTGGCGGTCGACCGAGGTCGAGCTCTTCTTCTCGTAGACGGCCATCATGTACGTCGCCGTGCCGCCGCCGGGCAGGTCGATGGTCTCTTTCTTCGGAGCCTTGATCGTCTTGTAGCCGCTGCCGGGGTAGCAGACGTCCGGCGTGTGCGTCGACACCGCCCCCGTCGGTCCGGAGGTGATCGACGCCACCACGACGCCGACATCGCCGCTGAAGTTGTAACGTCGGCAGGTCACGCGGCTCCGCTCCTTGATGGGCAATTCACTCGGCACGTCTTCTTGCGAAAGCGCCCCGAGCTTCAACACGCGGTCGTGCAGTACTTCGGAGCGGCTCGCCGGCGGCGCCAGCATCGACCAACGGTGCACGGTGGCCCCGTGGACGAACGCCCCCGCCGCGACGAGCGATAGCGTTATTATGAGAACTGGAGTTCGTTTCATGGCGTCAAACTTCTGCCGGGTGTAATGAAAGTTCCGAGAATGCCGATTTTTCCGACAGCCGATTCCGGCGCGCTTGCCCCACTTAACAGAGGGCTTCTTGGCTCGTGGCTCCCACGTAAACGAGGCCGGAATAGGGGATTTCCATGGTGGCGATCCGCTCGGCGGCCCGTTTCAGAAGGGGTACTCGCGACTCGCGGTACTGGGCACAGAGCAGAACCACTTCCGAGCGCCGAGCCACTTCGACCGACTCGGCCGCCGTCAGCAGGGCGTGGCCGTGCAGCACGATGCAGTCGAACGGCTCTTTCAATCTCAGCAGAAGGGCATCGAGCCGACCACCGACCGCGGCTTGGCGGGCTTCGTCGGACCATTTGCCCGCCCCGAGAAAATGCAGGCCGTTCGGCAGTGTTTGAATAGTCTTGCGGAAGTCGGCCTCGCCCCGGAGTAGTTCGCAGACACCGAGGGTGTTGGGAACCCCGGCGAAGTTATGCAGCGACGGCTCGCGCAGGTCGAAATCGACGAGCAGCGTCTTGTACCCGGCTTGGGCCAAACTGCTGGCGAGCCCGAACGCGGTGAATGATTTGCCTTCGTCGCCGAGCGCGCTCGTGACTGTGACGGTGGTCGCGCCGCGGTTGAGCCAAGTCTGGGCGAAGTAGGCCCGGAGCTTGTCGATGGCCTCGCTGACGTCCGCGCGCTTGGCGGGGTCGCGGGCCGTGACGGCGTTCGGCAGCCACGGGATCACCGACACCACCGGCGTGGCGCAGGCCGATTTCATTTCGCCGAGCGAACTCACTTTGCGGGCCCGCGACTCGTATGCCACGACGAAGGCCCCGACGAGGAAGAAGCCCATCAATCCCGCGAAGACGGTGCCGATGATCTGTTTCTTGGTGTCGCGTTGAACCGGTGTGGATGCGTTTTGAATCACCGTCACACGCTTCGGCATGTTCAAGTCGTAATCGGCGGCGATCAATTGCGCCGTGACCCGCTCATACAGCTTTTCGTGCGTGAGGTAATCGACGTCGGCCGGGGTGATTTTGATCGGGCCCTCTCTTTTGATCGGGTTGCCGTGCACATCGTTGGCGGGGAAGGTCGTCTCGGCGAGTTGCTTGTTCGCATCCGCCAATTGTCGAACCGCGATCTTCTTCTCTTCGGTGAGTTTGGTGATGCCGTTCTGCGCGAAGTTGGCCGTTTGGCTCAATTCTTGGAAGGCCTGTTTCCGCTTGGCCATTTCGACGGCCTTGGCTTTCTCGTCGAGCAGTTTCTTCGCGTCGATCTCGGAACGTTCCAGTTTGCGGCCCAGTTCGACGACGCGCGGCGAACTCGGATCGATCACGGCGTCGCGGAGGTGTTTGAAGTCTTTGCGAATCCGCGCCGATTCCGCGAAGGCCTGCAAATACTCCGGATCGTTCTTGGCGAACTCGACCGACTCCGCGCCGACGGGTGTATCCAGCAAAGTCTGGATCGCGTTGGCTGTGGCTTCGAGCAGCGCCTTCTTCTCCCCGATCCCCAAGTCGTACACGGGCAATTCGGTTTCGATTTTGGCGACGCGTTGAACCAAGATCGGGAACTTGAGCTGCTGCACGCGCGCCGGGTCGCCGGCGGTCGGCGCGGCCACCGGCACCATCGGATCCAGCGGCGCGGGCACCGGTCCGGCACCCGGTAGCCCCGGCTGATCGGGCCGCGGCGCCGCCTTCGCTTTCATAATGGTTTCGAGGCTCGCCTTGGCCTTTTGCAATTCCGTGTGCAGGTTCTTCTTGACGTCGAATTCCTTGAACACGACTTCTTTCAAGTAAGCCGCGCCGATGGCCGCGACGATCTTCTTCACGTCGTCCGGGTTCTCCCCCTGAATCGACAGCCGGATGATCTCGGAGCCTTCCTTGGTTTCGACCATCAACTTTTCATCGAAGTACTTGAACGGATCCTTCTCGGCTTGGATCGTCGGCAGCGAGGTCATGCCCTCTTCCCGCAGCGCGGCGACGTAGACGAATTCGGACTTGAACAGCGACGCGGTCGTCTTCTGGTAAGTGGCGAACTCGGTCTTGGTGCGCGAAGAATCTGTGTTTCCAGTGACCGACGACGGGTTCGACGCCACTTGGAAGAGCGCGTACGACTCGTACTTCGGCGGCATCAGCGTCCACGCGGCGTAGGCCATGCCACACCCCAAGAGCGCCCCGCAGAAGAGGATCGTGAGCCAGTGCAGCCGCAGATAGATGAGGAAGCGCAAGGCCGCGTTGTCGGCGTCCGGCTTGACCGCGACCGGGCGCGATGCCGTGGGCCGCGGCGGCGCGGGTCGCATGAACGGCACGGGATTCGAAGCCGTGGCCGGTGTGGCCGTCGTTGTACTGGTCATGGCCCGCATCCATTCAGGCTAAGGGAATCGCTCGCCATCCGGGGCGGGCGCACGGTTACATTCGCAAGATCACGCTGAGGCCGGACGAAGCCCGAGGCCGAAGCCGAGCGGTTCGCGGTTCGCATCCGCCGCGTTCAACCGCACGACCAAGTTGCTGAGGCACCACAGTTGAAACGCCAGCAATCCGAGGCCGAGCGGCATCATCAGCCAGCCGTTGATATCGTGCACGAAATTCTGCGTCTCTTTGTCCGGCGTCAGCGTGTGGGCGATCCCGGTCGCCACGATCCGCAGCGTGTTCGTCAACACCGCGATCGGGACGATGCCGAGGACGATGAGGAATTTCTCGAACCAAGTGCGATCCAACAGCAGCACGGCGCCGAAGGCGAACGCCGAGAAAGTCATGAGCATTTTCAGGCCGCTGCAAGCGTCCACGACGCCGAGGCGGACTTCGTCGATGAGGATGATGTTTCCTTCGGCGATGGCCGGGTAACCCAGGGTTTGCAGCAGGAACGTGCTGGCCCACGTCGCCACGATTTTCAACGGCCCACCGACGTTCTTTTCGAGTTCGTACGGCAACGGCACCATGAAGAGCAAAAAGAGAATCGCCGGTGCGGTCAGCCTCAGCAGCCGCGTGCCGCCGAAGGCCAAGGCGAGTGCCGCCATCGAACCGAACAAAGCGATGGCATCGAGTTGGTGGAACAGCAATCCGCCGGCGAGCGCCCGAATCCCGAACATCAACACGAGTAGCGCACCGCCGACGGTCGGCCAAGGCTTGGAGAGCCAGACGGTGCCGGGGACGAGTTTGCGGTAGATCAGGTACGCCGAGAAGAACGGCACGAGGAACCCGTGCGAATATTGCGGATCGGAGATCCACTTCTCGACCATGAAATCGAAAGTCGGCCAGAAGGCCCAGACCAGCCCGGCGCCGCACAGGAACCAAAGCCACTTCGGTTGGGTGCGTGCCGGTTCGACGGGAGTTCGCTCGACGGAAGACATCCGGTGTCGCTCGTGGTGCGGGTCGTCCTGACCCAAGTGGGGGGATTGTCCCCAATCCAAAATCGCGTTGCAACCCCAAGTTGCCCGAGGGATATCTGTAGAATTCCCAGAATTATTGCCATTGGTTCGATTTTCGGCATGCCCTTTGAGCCAACTTTAGCTTTCAGGTTTCGGTCATTCTGCACACCCCCCCGGCCGAAAGCAGCGAAAGCAGCGAAAGCAGCGAAAGCAGCGAAAGCAGCGAAACCAGCGAAAGCAGCGAAACCAGCGAAAGCAGCGAAACCAGCGAAAGCAGCGAAAGCAGCGAAACCAGCGAAA
>JBBRUN010000121.1:0-11951 GCA_038247765.1 Gemmatales bacterium
AGAGCGTTCGCGGGGAGTTTGTCCTTGGCGAAATCGACGCCGAAGAGATCATCGAGTCGCGATTCGCCCTTCTTCTCTTTGGCACGAGCGCGAACGAGCTTCAGATGCAGCTCTTCGACTAGCCGATGTTGCTTCGGGGCGAGCCGCACGGCTTCTTCGAGCGCGGCGGTCGCTTGGGCGAGGTCGCCCGTTTGCTGCCAGGCGCTGCCGAGATTGGCGGCGATGCGGAAGTGCTCGGGATGCCGGCGGTTGGCGGCGCGGAGGATACCGACGGCCTTCTCCGCTTGGCCCAAGCGCATCTGGAGCGCCCCGAGGTCGGCGAGTTCGTCGGCGCTCAGTTCGCGCGACTTCTTCAGTTGTTCGAGTTTGATCACGCCGTCGACGGCGGTGTCGCGCAGCGGGGCGAATTCGCTTTTCGGATCGGCCGCGAGCCGCAGCGCCCGCTGATCGCGCAGGAAGCCCGGCCACTCGGCGGGGAGTTCGTTCCGCGCATCGCCCGAGTAGTACACGCCTCCGAAAGCGGGGCACATACCGAGGCAAGCGAACAGCGCGACGAGTTTGAATCTCATGTATTCATGATAACAGTGGGCGCTGAATGCCCCAAGTTATCCGCGGCGTATCATCTCCGGATACCCAAGTCACTTCGCCAGTGTGAATCCGATGCCCACCGACTTCGACCCCGCGTTGCCGCTGGAGCGTGCGAGCACCATCCCGAGCGACTGGTACATCGACCCGGCCCGGCACCGGTTCGAGCGCGACACCGTCTTCGCCCCGTCGTGGCAGTGCGTGGCCCGCGCGGAACAACTCCGCGAGCCGGGGCAGTTCGTGGCGTTCGAATTCGCCGGGGAACCGATCCTGCTCGTGCGCGGCACCGACGGCGTCCTCCGCAGCTTTTTCAACGTCTGCCGGCACCGGGCCGCACCGATTGCGAACGAACCCGAAGGCTGCGCAGCGAAGTTGCGCTGCCGGTACCACGGCTGGACCTACGACCTCGCCGGCCGGTTGATCGGCCTGCCCGAATTCGCCGGCGTCTGCGATTTCGAACGCGAAGACAACGGCCTCGTGCCGGCGGGGGTGGTTCAAGAATGCGGCCCGTTCGTATGGTGGAAGTTGAACCGCGACGAAACGAAAGTCGATTCGACATTCGCGCCGTTCTTCTCGTCCATCGACTTCGACGGCCTCGTCTGGAAGGCCCGACGGAGTTACGACCTCGCCTGCAATTGGAAGGTCGCCGTCGATAACTACCTCGACGGCGGCTACCACATCCAATCCGTCCACCCGGCGCTGGCCGGGGCCATCGATTACGCCGCGTACCGCACCGAGACCTTCGCCCACTGCAGCGTCCAGAGCGCGCCGCTGGTGACCGCGCCGGGGGATGTCGGCAGTACCCGCCGCGGGGCCGCCGCGTATTGGTGGCTCTGGCCGAACTTCATGGTCAACCGCAGCGCCGGCGTTATGGACACGAACTGGGTGCAACCGCTCGCCCACGATCGCTGCCGGGTGATCTTCGATTTCTATTTCGACGCCGGCACTGCGCCCGAGTTCATCGAGCAGAGCATCCGCGTTGCGGAGCAGGTGCAACAAGAAGACGTGACGATTTGCGAAGAGGTGCAGCGGGGACTCGGCAGCCGGAGTTATCGCACCGGCCGGTACAGCGTGAAACGCGAGAACGGCGGCCACCACTTCCACCGGCTGTTGGCAGAGTCGGGCCGGGCCGTATCTTCATCTTCGACAGGGTGATTCAGGCACTCGATAGGGGTTGTGCATGGCCATCGTTCACTTGGCGCTCGGCAGCAATTTGGGGGATCGCCGCGTCCACCTCGACCTTGCCGTCCGGCGGTTGCGGGCCGAGCCCGGCATCCAAGTCTTGGCGGTGTCGTCGTATTACGAAGGCGACCCGCGCGGGAGCGAGTACCTCGGCCAGCCGAAGTTCTTGAACGCCTGTGCATCGATCGCTACCGACCGCGCACCGATGACGCTGCTACGGTTGCTCATGGACATCGAGCACGACCTCGGTCGGGTACGGACGATGCCGAACGCCCCGCGAACCGTCGATCTCGATTTGCTGCTGTACGAAGCGCTGGTGATGGACGAACCGGAATTGACGCTGCCGCACCCGCGGATGCACGAGCGCGCCTTCGTGCTGATGCCGTTGGCGGAAATCGCCGACGACGCCGTGCACCCCGTCTTCCACCGCACCATCGCCGAGTTGCTCGCCGAGGTTTCCACCGACGGCGTCGCCATCGCCGTGACCCGGCAACCGCTGCGCAAGCGCGACCTCATCGGCTTCCGCACCTTGGTCACGGGGGGTACATCGGGCATCGGCCGGGCCATCGCCGAAGGCTTTGCCGACGCCGGTTCGGGGATCGTGATCCACGGGCGGACTTCGACCAACGCCGACGCGACGCTGAAACAATTGAAGAAGTACGAAGCGCCGACGGAATGCATCCTCGCCGACTTGCGCGACCCGGCCGAGCAAGATCGCCTGATCGACGAGGCGTGGGGCGATGGCCTCGATGTGCTGGTGTGCAACGCCGGGGCCGACACGCTGACCGGCGACGCCGCGAAATGGACCTTCGAGCAGAAACTCGACGAATTGCTGGCGGTCGATTTGAAATCGACGATGCGGCTGGCGCGGGCCATCGGCGAGAAGATGAAGCACCGCGGCCGCGGCGTGATTCTGACGATGGGCTGGGATCAAGCCGAGACGGGGATGGACGGCGACAGCGGCCAGCTTTTCGGCGCGGTGAAAGGCGCGATCATCTGCTTCACGCGCAGCCTCGCGCTGGGGTTGGCGCCATCGGTGCGGGTGAACTGCTTGGCGCCCGGTTGGATCCGCACGGCTTGGGGCGACAGCGCCTCGCCGGCTTGGCAAGAGCGCGTCCGTAAAGAAACGCCGCAGCACGTTTGGGGCCTGCCCGAGGATGTGGCCCAAGCCGCCGTCTGGCTCGCCAGCCCCGCCGCGCAGTTTCTGACGGGCCAGACGATCCGCATCAACGGCGGAGCCGTCCGCGCGTGAGAGTCACGTGGATTTTCAATGCCCCCGCGGCATCAACTTTACCAAGGCGTCCTTGGCGGCGGCTTGAACCATGGTCGGGGCTTGGCCCGGTATCGCGTGGCTTTGCAGAAAAGCGAGATACTCGGGTTCGTGGTATCCCAACTGCATGAGCAACTCGATGCATTTGGCCCGGACGCTCGGGGCCGGGTCGGCGAGGGCCGCTTTCGCCAATACCGTCTTCACTTCGCGCCGCGAACCGAAGCGGCTTTCCGCGAGGCAAATCGCGGCCTCTTCCCGGACGGACGGCCGCAGGGCCGACGCGAGATCGAAGACGTAGCCTTGGGTCTCTTCGCGGATCTGCGATTCGAAGCTGCGGTAGGCCACCGGCACCAGTTCGGTGCGCTCTTCGACGACACTCGGCCGTAACACACGCACGGCCGGGGACTCGTCATCGTCGTGGCCCGTGTGGTGTGTGGCGCGCACGATTGTCCGTGAACCGGGAGAGAGGGATTGCAGGCTCATCCGTTTCGTAGGCTGCCAGCGATCCGGCTTCACCGGTTCGATTGTCGGTGTCGGAGTCAGCGCTGGCCTGTCGTTCGGGCGCGACCGCCAAACAACCGAGCCACTGGCTGTGGGAGGCGCTGCCACGGGAACTGGCAACGCCGGAGGCAGTTTGGTTTCGCCTGGTTTCTCGATCTTCGGAATCGGCGGTGGCTCCGGCGCCGGGATGTGAATCACCTTCGGCATCGGTTGTTCGTTCGGTTGTTGAACGGGCTTTGGTGCCGGCTTCGACAATGGTGTAGGCGGAGCGACCGGACGAGCTGGCGCAGGCGGACTCACGGAAACGGGCGGCGCGATGGTAATCGCCGCTTTCGGCAACAACGCGACTACTTTCCCTGGCAGGGTGAACACCTGCCCCGTGACGACGTCCTGCACTTCGGCCACGGACTCACCATCGGTAAACTTCGAAAGCTTCATCACTTTCAATTGGCGGTCGGGTTGCCCGGCGGTCCGCATGAGCACGATCGGTTGATCGGCGGTGGCCGTTCCCTGTTGGGCGAGCGACGCCGGCACCGTGGCCGCTGTCGGCGACTGCTGGGCCGCAGTTTCGCCGAGACTGGCCAGCAGCAGCGCCATCGCCCCGCGTGCTATCCAACGATCCCGCATGGCGTCGCTCCGGACGGACTGATCGAACACCTTCCGGTAATTGGTATCGGCTGGCGCGATTGCCCAGATTGAGTCGGATAAAAGGAAATGTTTGCGTGCTTTAGGAGCTTTTGGCCGGGGTCGCTGCGCGATCCGTCACTCGCGGATTGACTTCCAGACGCCTGCGCGTCAAATTCCTATTCCCACTGCGCCGCAATAGGATCGACAAATGCCCGTGCTACTCCTCACCGAAGACGACGTGCGGCTGGTTCTCACGATGGATCTCGCCCTCCAGGCCGTGGAAGCCTCGTTCCGCAAGATCGCCCTCGACGAAGCGGTGAACGTCCCCCGCCAGCGCTGCCAAACCGACACCGTGACGCTGCACGTCCTCCCCGCAGCCGCGAAGACGCTCGGCGCCCTCGGCTTCAAGGCGTACACCACCGGGCGATTCTACCCGCAGTTCAAGGTTTACTTGTTCGACCCGAAAACCGGCGGCCTGACGGCGATCCTCGACGCCGACTTCCTCGGCCAAGTCCGCACCGGCGCCGCCAGCGGAGTCGCCGCCAAAAAGCTCGCCCGAGCCGATGCCGCCACCGTCGGCCTGATCGGCATCGGCCGCCAAGCCCGCACCCAACTCGAGGCCGTCTGCAAAGTGCGCGCGATCACCGGCGCGAAAGTTTTCGGCCGCGACGAGGCCAAGCGCACGGCGTTCGCCGCCGAGATGAGTGCCGTCTGCGGGGTCCCCGTAGAAGCGGTGGCCACGGCCCGCGAAGCGGCGGAGAACCGGGACATCGTCATCACGGCGACATCTTCGCGCGAACCGGTGTTGAAGGGAGAATGGCTTAGCCCGGGCACCCATCTGACGCTGATGGGCTCGAACTTTTTGACGAGCGCCGAAGCCGATGTCGAGGTCTTCCGCCGGGCGAGTCTGATCACCATCGACAGCAAGGATCAAGGCCGGGTGGAAGCGGGCGACTTCGTCGCGGCGATGGGCGAGCACGTCTTCGGTTGGCCCGAGGTCCAGGAGTTCGCCCGCGTATTCGTCAATCGCTACCCGGGCCGGCAAACGCCGGAGGATATTACCGTCTTCAAGTCGCTCGGTCTGGGCGTGCAGGACATCGCCACGGCGGTGAAGGTCGTGGAACAGGCCCGTGCCAAGGGCTTGGGGCGCGAAGTGGAAATGTGAACAGAGCAGACATCGCCTCGGCCCCGCATATAGCGGGGGTGGCTTCGCCCCACTCGCGGCATCGGCTATTGATACAACCCCAGATCGAGAGCCTCGGCCAGCTTCCATCGGCACCACCACGCACCGCTGCGCCATTGGCAGTAGACCTTCGTCTGGGCCAGCGTTCCGGGTCGGGCGCTCGTGTCGGTGTCGGACAGCGGTATTTGCACCAGGTATATCTGCGACACCGGCACCGCTTCTTGGCCGTTTTCCCCGGCCGGCTTCACCGATAGCGGGCCGCCCCCTTTTTGCGTCAGTTGCGGGGGGATGCGCTTCTCGTCCAGATCGGGCAGCCGCAGAACCTTGCCGTCGTAGACGCGGTCGGTGCGGCCGGGGACGTGCACGGCAACATCGAGCGTCCCTTTCTCGGCGAGATCTTCTTTGATCAACCGATACTGCATCGGCGTCACCGGCAACTTGATGACGAGCTTCGACGGATCGGCCACCGTCATCAGCGGCGGGGCGTCGGTGAAGTTCGGCGAATAGAGCCGGCCGATATCGCTGTTGTGGGGTACGCCCATGACGTGCCCGTCCGCGGGCGCGCGGAGTTCGCTGACCCGGGCGATCCGGGCGAGGACTTCTTTCTCGGCCCGCTCGGCATCCATCACTTTGAGGCCGGCGCCCGTCGCGGCGCGGTCGATCTCTTCTTTCAATTTGCCCGACTGGCGGGACGCTTGTTCGCGGAAGAGCGATTCTTGCGCCCGCTGCCCGGCGAGGTCGGCCCGCACCCCCGCCAGACGATCGTTGAGATCCTTACTCTCGAATTTCGCCAGCACGGCCCCCTTCTTGACGAACTCGCCCTCCTTGACGAACACGGCCGTGAGGGTCGCACTTTCGCTCAGACCGACGGGCTTGGCGTGATCCGGATCGACGGAGATCAGGCCGGTCTCGCGCACCCGGCTAATCGGCAGCGGCAGGAAGATGAACGCCAGCACCAAGGCGGCGAAAACCGCGAGGCTCGTGTAGTAACGCTTCGATTTCATATCGGGCAATCTCCCCCGTTGGCGGATACTCTTGATCATCTTGTACGCCGGCATCACGAACATCGACAGCAGCGACACGACCGCGAGCATCCGGCTGAGCACTTTGAGTTTCGGATTCAGGAAGTCGGACAAGAACCAGATGATGCCGAAGGTGACGATCCAACGGTAGATCCAACTCGCCACCGCGTAGGTGAAGAAGAGCAGCTTGCGGCTCGGCGCCATGTACTGCTCGGGCGGCTGTTCGACACCGAGGGCGTGGGTCAGGAACAAACCGTTGAGATACTTGTTGGCCCGGTCGCGCAAGTTCGGGATTTCGAGCCAGTCGGCCAGCATGTAATAGCCGTCGAAGCGCATGAGCGGGTTGGCGTTGAACAGCACCGTGCTGACGCTGCAGAGCACCATCAAGCACATCGCGATGTTGTTCACCACCGGCAGGTGCGGGGTGTACCACCAGACGAAGGTACTGATCGACGCGATCAACAGTTCGACGTAGATCCCGGCGAAGCTGATGATGATGCGCTTCCATTTGTCGGCGACCGTCCACGCGTCGGTGACGTTGGCGTACAGCGCCGGCGACAGGCACATCAGCAGGATGCCCATCTCGTGGCACTCGCCCTTGAACGCCTTGCAGCTGAGGCCGTGGCCGAACTCGTGGATGACCTTCACGATGCCGAGCGAGATCCACATGTACAACACGGTCTGGTAGGCAAAGAATTCTTGGTACTGCGGCATCTTGTCGTAGAAGGCTTGGAAGTGCAGGCCCACCTGCATGAGCGCCGCCAGCATGAGCAAGATGCTGAGCGTGAAGAACGTCGGTGTGAAGATCCACCAGAGGAAGCGGAACATCCACGTCAGCAGGCGGTCCGGGTCGAAGACCGGAATCTTCACGTACAAGATGTTAGTGAAGGTCGCGAGCCGCTTCATGTTCCGCTGCTTGGCGCGGCGCTGGAACAGGTGCGAGCCGGTCCCGGCGTGTTCGTGCTGCACGAGGCCCGCGGTGACCAGCTGCCGGGCGAATGCTTCCAAGTCTTGGAATTCCAGCCGGTGCGGTTTGTACTCGTCTTCGAATTTCTTGCGGACGTCTTCCATCGCGTGTCCGCCGTCGAACAGGCTGAAGACGAAATACTCTTGCTGATTGAAGCGGTAGTAGCGCAGACAGACGGGGTCTTTGACGACGTGGAAGCGTTTGCCTTCGTAGCGCTGTTCGACGTGCTGCAAGTCCGGCCGGACTTTCAGCCGGACGAGCTTGCGGCGTTCCGCCGGTTTGTTGGAATGTTTGTCGTCCATCGCTCGATTTCGGATTGCGGATTTGGGATTTCGGATTGGTTCCCCTCTCCGTTTCGGAGAGGGGGTGTGATATTCCGCTACTTCGACTTCAACGGCGGCACCACCGCCGCGGGCAGCGTCCGCAGCGCGGGGACGATGAACGTCGTCTCCGGCGCCGGGGTCGTCGCGGCGGCCGGGATCACTTCGCCCGTGCTGATCGGCTTCAAGCCGAGGCCGGGGGCGATCAACTTCGGCGGCGCAACCGCCGGCAGCGGCTTCACCGCCGCGGTCGGATCGATGATAATGGTCGCGATGCCGCGATCTTGAAACTGGTCGGCCGCGACGCCGCCGGGATTGTTCACCTCGACGCGGATTTGCGAGGAGCGCGAATCGACTTCCGTGATCGCCACGATGATCCCCTGCCATTCCAGGCTTTGGGCCACGGAGGCCATCGACCAGAAATGCACCCCGCCGGCTTGCGTGCCCACGGCGATCCAATCCCGCGTGGCATCGGGGCTGAACGCGGCGCAGGTCACGCCCGCCCGGCTCGGCGTCACCAATCGCCGGCGCTCCGAGCCGCGTCCGGCGGAGCCGGCCTTCGGTAATTCCCACAGTTGCAATTCGCCCTTGGTGTCCGAGTCGCCGGCGCCGGTGAGGGCGTATTTGTCGTCCGGGGAGAAGAGGGCCAGCCCGGCGAAGCGCAGTCCGCCGCCGCCGTTTTGCAGGGTCCCGAGCGTGCGCTTGTCGGCGAGGCTGACGATGTCCATCCGGCCGGCGTCTTGGTCGAAGAACATCCGGCTACCGTCGGACGACAGGCCGAGAACATCGACCGAACCCGAGCGGTGATCGAGCAGACCGTCCGAGGCGAGAGTCGCCCCTTCGGTGCCGACGCGGTAGATGCGGGCGGTTTTGTCGCGGGCCACCGTCACCAGCGTGCACTGCGGGGTGAAACGCACCGCCGTGATGTCGTCGAGGTGCTCGACGGGCAAGGCGTACTTCTTCTTCGCGGTGGCCACGTCCCACACGAAGATTTCGCGGCCGGCGGCGGTGGCGAGGATCTTTCCGTCCGGGCTGAACGTGGCGGCGTTGACGGCGGCCCCGTGGCCTTCCTCGAATTCCGCGAGCGCGGTTTCCGGCAGCGCATCCGGCTTCGACAAATCCCAGAGGCGGACTTTGCCATCGCTGCCGCCGGTTGCGACGAGGTGCGTCGAGCCGGCTTGCGGGCCGGTCGCCGCGACGCATTTGACGCCGACGCCGCCCGGGTGCCGGAGGACGTGCTGCTTCTTGTCTTGGGTCGTGGCGTCCCAGACGATCGCCGTGGAATCGAGCGAACTCGAGACGATCATCGGCCGGCCCTTGTGGGCGGTGAAGACGACGCCGGTGACTTCTTGGCGGTGCTGGGCGGTGTACGGTTCCGGGCTGTAGGGGCGGATCGGTTCGACCACGGCGGGCATGCCGGGACGCAGGCGATTGGCGAGTTGCAGATCGATCTTCGCTTCGACGCGGAATCGCCCCGTCGCTTGCACTTCCATGAGCGGTTCGCCGGCTTTCACGAACTCGCCGGGATTCTTCAGAAGCTTCAAGATGCGGCCGTCCACCGGGCTTTTCACGCCGTATTGCTGCAACCGGCTGGTGGCGATATCGACTTCCCCGGCGATCTTGGCCCGCTCCTTCAACGAGTTGGCGAGGCCTTCTTTGGCCCGCGCCAACGACGCGACGGTATTGGCGAACTCGACCGGCGAAACGGAGGCCGTGGCCCCTTTCGTGAGTTTCTCTTGCCGATCGTAGACATCTTGGGACGCCTTCACCACTTCTTCCGAAAATCGGATGGCGTCGTCGAACGCCTTGAGCGAAACGACGTTCGCGTTCCGCTGGATCAAGATTTGGCTCTCGTCAATGCGCACGAGCAGTTGCCCGAGCGCGATGGGGGATGTGTCTTGCAGCTTGTAGAAGAGCAGCGATTGATCGCGCGGATGGCGGATAATCCGGCTGTCGAGCGGGTCGTACTTTGCATCGAGCGGCAGCGGCGTGCCGATGATTTCGACGCGGCCATCGACTTCGGACGGCACTTGGATTTTCTGATCGAACTGCATGACGCCCTGCGTCGCGATGATCGGTTCCGCGCCGGAGTTGCGCGTATCCGCCTTGGGCAGAGGCAGCTTCGGGTACAGGTCGGCGCCGGTTTCGACCGGCGCGGCGACCGCGGCCGGGTTCGTTTTAACCGCCGGTTTGCCGCCGCAGGCGGGCAAGGAGATGGCGAGTGCGCCCAGCAAGAATGCCGGCGCGAGGCGAGAGAAGCGGAACATGGACGATCCTCGGATTGAGGGTTGGCCCGCGTGCGGGCGGTGTGTAGTGGGTTGGCCGCCCAGTGGGATCGGCCGGGGTTGGTTGCAGGCCATCCGTGGTCGTTGCTCAGACGAATCCTTCGTCATCTGCCTTGTCGGGCGCGTGGAGACTTCGGAACGCGCCGCCGCCCTCGCGATTAGAAGAAAAACACAACCTTCTCGTAGAACCATTCCCACACTCCGTGGAAGAGGGAATAGCCGAGGGCGCGGTTGCCGCAGCGGATCTTGACGTGCAGTTCTTGGCCGGCCACGAAGAGCACGGCCCGTTCTTGCTCGGAGAGATTGTCGAGATCGATGCGGATGTACGCGAGAACCACGGGGGACGATTCGTTGTGGTCGTCCTTGTTCGGCACGGCTTCTTGCGACACGTCCGCTTCGTACAGCTTGGCCTTGTAGTTCGAGTCGGGGCTACCGGCGAAGAGCACATCGACGGGCAGGAACTTTTTTTCAATGGTCGATTGCGGGCTGCGCGGGTTCGGCACTTCTTCGACTTCGTGCAGGCCGGGGGTTTTGAAGGCGCGCATCACGTGGCCGATGTTCGCCTGCGGGATTTTGATCTCCCCGCGCCACGGGCCGTTGGTCGCGCCGAGCTTCAACAACGGCTCGTTGGGCCGGACGGTTTTGCGGATGAGTTGACTGCGGTTGTCGTCGTTCAACACCGTCCAACGGCCGGGATCGACGCCGCGGATGAGATCGGTTTTCGGTGCGATGGTAGTGAAGAGACCTCGCTGGTTCCCGCTGAGGTTATACCGCCGGATCATGTCGCCGAGCATCTCGCTGGAACTGCGGTACGTCCCCTCGGCTTGGGCGAGTTTTTCCAAGGCCTGTAGCCGGTTGGCGTCGGGCCGTTTCAACTCGTCGTTGACTTGGATGATCGTGAATTGAGCCGTGGCCTTGTCCGTTTCGAGTTTCCCTTGCTGTTCGCGGAGTTCCGGGCTGTAGAGTTCCACCAGCGGCGTCTTGCCCGGTTCGACCGTTTCTCCCGGCTTCACGAGGATCTTGATGATCTCACCGTCGTGCGGGGCGTAGACCTGTTTGACCTGCTCCGGCAAGAATTGGCCCTTCGCGTCCATCTTGTGCGGATAGGGGATCAGTACCATGGCCAGCGCCAGCAGCACGACCCCGACGGCGCCGAGCGCCGTGTAGAACTTCGTCTTGCCGCCGAGGCCGTCTTGCAGTTTGACGACCGGCCACCAGAGAAACTTGAACGGGATGCGTTTGAGTTCCGCCGCGTTGTACAGGGCCGGAGCCGCGTGCTTGCCGACGACGTCGAGCCGTTGAATCATCGGGCCGGTTTCCTCCGGCGGGTTGAAGCACTCGACCAGCAGAATCGAGCGGGCCGGGCGGGCGTCGTCTTTCTCGCGTTCGTCGCGGATCGGCTGCACGACCAGCAATTTCGGTTGGCTCTCGGCCAAGTATTCGTCGAGGGCCTTCAGCACTTCCGGCGGCAAGGCGTCGTCGCGGATACCGGTGAACACGAGTTTGTCGTTGAACTTCAGCACGGCGTCGAACAGCCGACGCATCCGGCGGACGTGGGTACTTGCTTTTTCGACAACGTCGGCGCCGGACACGGCTTCGACGGTCGCCCCGCTGCCGTGGCGGACACCGACGCAGAGTCGGTCACACTCGATCAACCGCCGGCCTTCGTTGGCGACGTGGTAAGCGCATTCCGTCGGGTTGAGGGTGCCGTGGATCAACCGTGCGAAGGCCTCGACTTGGGCGAATACTTTCTCGGTGCTGGCGCTCTGGCGGTTGCCCGTGAACGAGTGGTATTGCGAAGCGTAGCCGGCCATTTGCTGTGTGTACTGGAGATAAGTTTGGTACAGCTTCGGCTCGTGGTTGGAGTCTTGGAAAACTTCCAACAACCCGAGCGATTGTTTATCAGTGCCGAGGATCGGCGCGAAGAGGGCGTAGTAATCGGTGAGATTAGCCGCCGGGGCTGCGCCCGGTTCGGCGGACGCGCCAGTCAACCGGGCTTGCGGCTCCAG
>JBBRUN010000122.1:0-11798 GCA_038247765.1 Gemmatales bacterium
GGAACTTTCCAATCGGGCCGACCGCGCCGAGGTGTTACCCGAACTGCGGAAGTGGCTGAAAGAAGAAACGGGCCAACTCGCGCTCGAAGCCCAATGGGCTATCTACGCTTTGGGCGAGGTGCCGATCGACAAATCGACCTACGAGCACCCGAACGAATTCGTGCGGGCGTGGGCCATCCGCTTGACCGGCGACTTGCCAACGGCGCGTGAGCAAGAGGCCCATCGCAATTTCCTGACCCAAGCCTGGGTCCGATGTTTCGTCGATCGGGAACAGAGCGCCGCCGTGTTGGCGCAGTTGGCCTGCACCGCGAAGCGCATCCGCTCGGCATTCGGGGCCGAACTGGCGATGCGGCTCGTCCAACTCGAGACGATGCCCGACGACCCGGCCATCCCGCAGCTAATCTGGTGGGCGGTCGAATCGCACGTGACCACGAAGATGCCGGGCTCGGTGGCTCGAAAAGAGTTCTTCCAGATCGGCCGAGACCGATTCGCCCCGCATCAGCGGTTCGTCTTCGAGCGCTACGCCCGTCGCGTCGCGGCGGAGCCGAAGGAGTTCGCGGATAACTTGTTGAACGTGCTGCTGTTGAAATTCAGCGAGAACCCCGAGAAGTTTATCGCCATCTGCACCGGCATCGAACAGGGCCTCGCGGCGGAATACACCGAAGGCCCGACGGCGGAATTGATCCGGGCGTTGAAGCACCACCCGGCACGCGACAAAGCCCCGGAACTCGTCGCGCGGTTGCTCGTGCGCTTGGGGGACGCGGAAGCCAGGACGCAAATTTTGAACGACATCCGAGACGACAAGCAACCCGAAGCCAAGCGAATCGCGGGCCTAAAGTTGTTGACGAGTTTGCGGGCCGCCGAGTTGGGCCGACTCGCCCCGGAGGCACTCGCCATCGCGAAAACGGACGCGGTGCGTTCTGCCGCGATCGCCGCGCTGGCCGCGACCGGCGACGATAAAACCGCCGGCGTGCTACTGGCACGCTACCCGGAAGCGTCGGCGGACGTGAAGAGGCAATCGCTCGCCGCGCTGCTGTCGCGGCAACCGTGGGCCGCGGAACTATTCCGCGCTTTCGACACCGGTAAATTCCCCAAGATGGACGTGACCAACGACCATGCCAAGCTCGCGCTCGCGTTCAATGACAAGGCGTTGACAGCACTCGTCGAAAAGCACTTCGGCAAGATCGCCGCGGCGACCCCGGGGGAGAAGCGGGCCCGCATCGATTCGCTGAATGCGATGCTCGGCCGTACTCCGCCGGGCGATGCGGCTCTCGGGAAAGTGCTGTTCGCCAAGCAGTGCGCCGCGTGCCATCAACTGCATGGCGAAGGCGGCAAGATCGGCCCCGACCTGACGAGTGCCGAGCGCAAGAACCGCTACTTCCTGCTGACGCAGATTGTCGATCCTAGCGCCCACATCCGCCCGGAGTTCGTGAGCCACAAGGCGACAATGCTCGATGGCCGGAGCATGACCGGGATCGTCACGGCCCAATCGGCGGAGTCGCTCACGCTTTCGTACTTGGAGAACAACAAGCCCGAAGTGCGGACGCTCATCCGCAAAGAGATCGACACCATCGACGCACTCGGCGTCTCGCTGATGCCGGACAAACTACTCGATACCCTGAGCCACGACGAGATCTGCCATCTTTTCGCTTACATTCAAAGCGAACCCGCGAAGCCGAAGAAGGACGCCAAGTACAAAATCGCGCTCATCTCCGGGTCGCTGGAGTACAAATCGGACGAATCGCTGATCGCCTTCCAGAAGATGTTGGAAGAAAAATACGCTGTCGAGTGCGTGCGGATGTTCCGCAAGACCGACACCGACATCGACGGCCTCGACAAACTAGCCGAGTGCGACCTCGCCATCTTTTACACGCGGCGGCTGAAGCCCGATGACAAGCAGTTGTCACTGATCAAGAAATATTGTGACAGCGGCAGGCCGATCCTCGGCATCCGCACCGCGAGCCACGGCTTCCAGAACTGGCTCGAGATGGACAAAGACGTCTACGGCGGGAACTATAAGAACCACAACCCCGGCGGACCGAAATGCGAGGTGAGCCTCGTCGAGAAGCAGAAGGATCACCCGATACTCAAGGGTCTAAAACCGTTCAACTCGTCGTCGAGCCTGTACAAGAACACCGGCCACGCTCCGGATGTTACGGTGCTACTGACGGGGGCGATCCCCAAAGAGAACGAACCGCTGGCGTGGACGCGGGAGCGCAAGATCGACGAGAAGACACAGCGTATCTTCTACACCTCGCTGGGCCACACCGACGACTTCGCCGAGGCGTCGTTCCAACGCCTCGTGATCAACGCCATCGCTTGGTGCCTGAACGATGGCAAATCTTTTGCGAAGTGAGGTGCCGATGCACAATCGGTAGCGAAAGGGTTTGTCGAAATGTGAACGTCTCCGCACAAGCCGGAGGCCGAAAGTGTATCGATCGCAGTCGAATCGGAATTCCGTGACAATTCCGATTCGACCGATTTTCGGTTATCTCCCCAAGCGCTTGCCATCCTTGTCGACCCAAGAAAACGGACGGACTACGTCGACCGGCTTCGTGGAGACCTTTTCGCCCAAGATATTCTCGAAGACGGAGCCGTACATCGTCTCGATTTTCTGCATCGAGTGGGCCGCGAGCAGTTGGTGCACGATGGCTTGATTATTCACCACGACGTTCCGCACACCGCCACCTTTGCCGACGACTTCTTGCCTGCGGGCGCCGGGTGCGGCATTCGCGTTCTTCTGACGGTCGTTGAATTCCTTGTCGCTCAGGCGGACATCCGGCCCGTCGATGGGCGGCGGCGGGAGCTTCGGGGCCAGCGGCCGGCCCGAGGGATCCTTGTATTGCAAGGCGTCCTTGTCGGTGGTCGTTTCGACATCCCACGTGATCGGCTCGACCTTCAAACCGGTTTCGTTCATCAACTTCTCGGCGTGGGCCTTGCGGAAGGCTTCTTTGAATTTCGCGCCTTCGCCTTTGCTACTCGTATTCGCCGCGAGCAAGGTATCGACGACCCACTGGGCTTCGCGCAAGAACGTGGCCGCATCGACCGGCCCAGCGACGCAGTGCAGCACCCGGCCGTCCGGAGCGCAGAAGTAGCTGGCGACGTTGCCGCCCTGTTTGTTATTGCCGACGATCTTGAACGTGCCGACCTTTTGATAAGAGGTTACGAAGTTATCGTTCACGAACTTGCCGACCTTTTCGTCCGTCAGGGCGCCCACACGGAGCGCTTCGGCGTTGTTTCAGGTCAGGCTCGCATCTTCGAAATGCCCGCTGATGTGCAGTACCAGCACGAGCTTTTCTTCCTTCTTCGCCTGTGCCGCGGCTTCTTTGGGCGACTCCACGAAGTCGATGGTCGTACCGTGGCGGGCGCAGATGGTCGGTTTCTTGGGCAGGTCGATGGCGAAGGCTGGCAGAGCCAGCGCCGCGATCAGCAAGAGGGTTCGCACGGGTTTGAACTCCGCAAAGTTTCGGACGGGATCATCCGAATCCAACATACCTCGAGCGCGCTCACTCCACACCTGCGAAGTCGGAACTCGTTACATTTCAGTTGCGCAAATTCGGCTCGTTCGTGCTTTCTTGGGCGAAGGGCATGACTTGTATTCTCGAACGAATCAATGCCATTCCAAATCGGTTCGCCGAATGATCTCCCGATGCGACCCGCCGAGCACGAGTTCGTAGACACCCGGCCGCTCGAGCGTTTCACCCGGCGTCACCCGGCACGTCCGCTGTTTTTCGCAGGCTCGTTCCAAGTGGCTTCTCAGGCAAGCGGCACAACTGAGGAAATAGGTCTTCAATTCACGAGTCGGGCCGTCGCTCCACTCGGAGGCGATTTTGAACTCGGCCGGGGACTGGCAATCGCACTGCACCGGGTACGGTGGCATCTCGGGCATGGTCGCACCCTCAGCCGGAGACGGGAAAGGGCGGATCTCGACCTTCGATTTCCGCCAGGGCATTCAGCGCGGCTTTGATCTCGGCGTCTTTCTTATTGCGCCCCCAGACCGGCTCGTATTGCACGCCATCGATTTCCGCGGCGATCTTGAAGCACTTGTCGTGATCCGGCCCTTGCTCGTCGAGGATGACGTATCGCGGCGTGCTGCCGAAGTCGCGCTGGGCCACTTGTTGGAGTTGTGATTTCGAACTGCTGGCCAAAGCTTCTTGGGCCACCCGTTCGATTTCCGGCCCGATGAATTGCAAAATGAACGCCTTCGCCGCGTCGTAGCCGCCATCGAAGAAGATCGCCGCGACGAGGGCTTCGAACACGTCGGCCAACAGATTCGCCGGCATCTCGCCGTTCTGGAGCAAGCCTTTTCCGAGGAATACATAGTCGCCGAGTTTCAACGCCCGGCTGAAGTCGGCGCAGGTTTTCCGGCTGACGACGACCGACTTCACTTTGGTCAGGTCGCCTTCCTGGAACTCCGGGAAGCGGTCGTAAAGTTGTTCGCACGTCACGAGGCCCAACACGCTGTCGCCGAGGAACTCCATGCGCTCGTTCGAGGCTTGCCGGGTGTGTGCGCTCGAGGTGTGCGTGAGGGCGGCCCGGAGTAATTCGGGGCGTTGAAAGCGGTAGCCGATGGACTCTTGACATCGTTCGAGAATGGACTGTTCCCGAGACAATTTGGGTGGGGCCGATGCGGGCATGCGAGCACGAACTGGGGATAATTTGAAGTTGTCAACGTAACCCGTCGTCGCCGATCCGTCAACGCTCCGCCGAGTTTCGTTGTTTCGCGGCCCGGTCCGCTTTAGAATCTTCCACAATCCCTATCCATCCTCCAGTATCCCCGAGTCTCCGATGTCTGCGGCCACCGATCTCAATTTGCTGTTCGGCATCTTGGCGCTGCAGGCCGATCTCATCTCGCAGGCGCAGTTCGTCGAAGGGTGCGCCGTCTGGTCCGCCAAGAAGAATCAACCGCTGGCGGACATCTTGGTCGAACGCGGTTGGCTCGCCGCGGACGACCGCGCCCTCGTCGATCGGCTCGTATCGCGAAAGTTGAAGAAGCACGGCGGAGACCCCGCGGCGTCGTTGGCCGAAGCTGTGTCGCCGGCAATCTTGCAGTCGCTCGCCGCGATCGGCGACATCGACATCGACTCCACGCTCGCCCCGGAAGGCCCGCAGCGGTTGGCGACGCTCGGCGGCACCGGGGAAACTGTCCGCAGCAAGTACACCATGACACGGTTGCACGCCACCGGCGGGCTGGGCCGCGTCTGGTTGGCCCACGATGCCGGGTTGGATCGTGACGTCGCCCTCAAGGAACTTCTGCCCAATCGCTCGCAGAGTGCCGAAGCCTTGGCCCGCTTCCTCCGCGAAGCCCGCATCACGGGTCAGCTCGAACACCCCGGCATCGTGCCCGTGTACGAGTTGATCGCCGATCCGAATTTGCCCAGCCCGATCTATACGATGCGGTTCATCCGCGGGGCGACGCTGGCCGAAGCGTTCGCCGGGTATCACCGCAATCGGGCATCGGGCCGGGTCGGGCCGCTCGAACTGCGCGAGCTCCTCGGGGCGTTCGTGTCGATCTGCCAAGCCGTGGCGTATGCCCACTCGCGCAGGGTCATCCACCGCGACCTCAAGCCGGCCAACATCGTCCTCGGCGACTTCGGCGAAGTCATGGTGCTCGATTGGGGTATCGCGAAGATCCTCGGCGAAGCCGACCCGCGCGATCCCGGCGCCACCCGTTTGGCCACCGGATCGGTCACGGCTACCGCCGAGGAGGACATCGCAGCGACGCGGGCCGGGTCGGTTCTCGGTACACCGAGTTACATGGCCCCGGAGCAAGCCGAAGGTCGAATCGACGACATCGACGAACGCACGGATGTGCACGGGCTCGGGGCGATCCTGTATGAACTGCTGACCGGGCGTACGCCATTCGAAGGGGCGAGCGTCACGGAAGTGCTGGCGAACGTGATCGGGAAAGTGCCGGTTCCGCCGACTTCGATTTCGCCCGACGCGTCGAAAGCGCTCGAAGCGATTTGCCTGAAGTGCCTGCAAAAGAAGCGGGAAGATCGCTTCGCGGGGGCCAAGGAAATCGCCGGGGAAGTGCAGCGCTACCTCGCGGACGAACCGCTGCTTAGCTACCGGGATTCCGCACGGGTGCGCGCTGCTCGATGGATTCGCCACCATAAAACGGTCGCCGCGAGCTTGGCCGTCGGCATCCTCGTGGCTCTTCCCGTGCTGTCGCTGGCGCTCATTCTCGTTTCATCGGCGGCCTCGAGCGAACGCGAGGCGCGCGTACGTGCCGACGAATCCGCCGCCCGCGAGAAGGCGGCGCGGGCGACGGCCGAAGACAACTTCCAGAAAGCGGTGCGTTCGGCGGAATTGGTGAGCGACGAACTGGCCCGTGGCATCAAACCGATCGCGGGGACGCAATCGCAAACGGTCGCCGACATCCTCGGCCGCGCGGAGAAAGTCTACGATGAACTCCTACAAAGCCCCGATCCGCCGGCGCGGGTTCGGGCGAGCAAAGCCAAACTCCTGGTGTTGCTGTCCGAAGTGTATCGGGGCATGAACCGGTTGAAGGACGCGGAAACGCGCGCGGACGCCGCGATCCGAATCTACGACGAATTGCTCGCGGTGAAGTCGGCCGAAGAACGGGAGTACCGAATCGAACTTGGCCGGGCCCACCACCGCCGGGGCTGGGCGATTTGGGATCGCGGTTTGGGGCGGAAGGCCCTCGTCGATCTCGAGCGGAGCGCGATGTTACTCCAAAGCGCGAACCTGAACGCCGACGGGGATACCGACGCCCTCTTTTCCATGGCCAGCGCGATCACCATCAGTGCCAATATCCATCTGGATTTCGGCGATACCGCCACCGCCGAGCCCCTCTACGAACGGGGGCTGAAACTCCGCGAGGACTTGTTGGCGCGGTCGCCCGACGATCCGACCGCGCAAGTTCAAGTCGCGATCAGTTGCGAACGATTGGGCTTACTGCTGACTTCCCCGGATCGGTCCGAAGCGGGAACCAAGCTGCTCCGCCGGGCGGTGTCGTTGGCCGAGAGCGCGTTCTCGAAAGACCGTAGCAACCACGAAAACGCGCGCCATTCCATTCGCTCGCTCAGCACGCTCGCGCAGACCGTAGGCACTGCGGAGGAAGCGGACAAGCTCTCGGCCACGGCGCGGAACTTGGCGGAGACATTCGCTCGCCGCGATCCCGATGACAACATGTGGGAACGGGAAAATCTGAGGCAACAGTTCATTGCGGTCGGCGGCGAGAAAAAGAAATGGGGGTCGATGACCGAACCCCAGAAGATCGATCTGACGCGGCGGATGCTCGCGTTGCTCCACAGCATCTTCGCGGTTTGCGAAAAGCGGTTGACCGTCTCCGCTGACAGCGCTTTGTGGATCAGCGACCGAGGGAACATCGCGGGGAGATTGGCCGACGAATATTTCACCCTCGCCCGACTCGGGGTCGAACGCGAGCCGAATTTGAAGCGCGGGCTCGAGCTCACCGATCTTTCTGCGGAAGTGTACCGGCAGAGTCTCCTGCGAGAACCCGAGTCGCACGAATTGGCCGTCGGGTTGCACTACGCCCTTTACATCGCGACTAATATTGCGTTGGCGATTCGCGCCGATGCGGACGCACTCCGTCGGCACTGGTACTACCTCGCGACGATCAACCGACATTACGACGCGGTGGCGCGGAAGTTTCCCGACAACAAGTTCATCGCGCGGGAATCGTCGCTGATGTCATTGCGGTGGTGGCTACCGCAGAATTTCAAAGGGGACTGGCGCGAACTGGCCGACGAGACCGCGCTCGGGCATCTGTTCGATTTGCTCGAGACGATTCCCGATCCTGCGCAGGGCGAAGACGAGGCGAACCGTAAACGGCAAGCAGGCAAACGGGAACACGCCGCCGACTTGCTGCGAAGATACGAAGAGAAAAAGCCGCTCCCCGAGCGCGGCCGGAAACTGCTCGAGCGATTCTCGAAGCCGACCGCTTGACCGCTCCCCCGAGGACAGGCCGTGCCCCCTCCGATCACCTTCCGAACCATCCCTGGGCAAGGCGACCTATCCGAAGTCGCGCGCGATCTTTCGTTCCACCCGCGCGCGAATGCGGCCCCGAAAATTCTGACGCCGGACCAAATTGACACCTTCAACCGCGACGGTTACCTCAAACCGATCCGCCTATTCGACGGCGCCGAAATCGCCGACCTACGCACCTACTTCGACGGGCTGCTGGCGGCATACACCGCCGAGGGCCAAGACAGCTACTCCATCAGTTCGGCCCACCTCCGGCACGGCCGGGTTTGGGACATCATCACGCATCCGAGCATCGTGGCGGTCGTCGCGGATTTGCTCGGGCCGAGCGTCATCGCGTGGGGCTCGCACTTCTTCTGCAAGATGCCCGGCGACGGCAAGCGCGTGAGCTGGCACCAAGACGCGAGCTACTGGCCACTGACGCCTTCGAAGGCGGTCACCGTCTGGCTGGCCATCGACGACGCCGACCCGGACAACGCCAACATGCGCTACATCCCCGGCACGCACGTCCTCGGTCACCTCACGTGGAAGCTCAGCGAAGTCGATGAGGCGAACATCTTGAACCAGACGGTGCCCGATGTCGAGCGCTACGGCGAGCCGTTGGATGTGCAGTTGCAAGCTGGGGAAGCGGCGATCCACTCCGACCTCTTGCTCCACGGCTCGGAGGCGAATCGATCCGACCGCCGCCGGTGCGGCCTGTCGCTGCGGTACACGGCGGGGGACGTGCGCGCGTATCTGGGCTGGGATGAGAAGGGAATTGTCGTCGCCGGCGACCCGCCGGCGCACTGGGGCAATCGGGCGCGACCGGAAGCCCCTTGAAATGGCGTCAGCCGGATCCGCGGATCGTCGAGAAGCCGAATTGCCCCGAGCTTTCGAGGGCGGTGTTGAAGTTCTTCCGCTTGGCCCACAGGAGTTCGACAGCCCGCGGTGTAATCCGGTTCGACGAGACATCGAGCGCGTCGAGTCGGGTCATCAATGCGGAAAAGGCCAACCGAGCCGCGCCGGGATCGCCGACGCGATTGTGACCGAGATTGAGCTTGCGGAGCCGTCCGAGAAACTCCGACTCGGCGAGGGCGATGACCCCGTCGTCGCGGAATTGGTTGCCGCCGAGGTCGAGTGCCCGCGCCGAAGCCATCGCGAGGGACGCCGCCAAAGCCGTGGCGCCGATGGGGCCGATGTCGTTCTCGCGCAGATCGAGTCGGCCGGAGCGTTTGAGCATTCGACTGAGGAGATCGGATTGCGCGAGCGCCGCCACGCCGACGTCGCCGATGCGGTTGGCGTGGAGCCGCAATCGATTCAACCGCGAAAGCGTCGGGCTTTCGATCAGCGAGACGAGGCCCGCATCGGCCACATCGTTGCCTGAAACATCGAGCGTGCGGAGTTGTCCGAAGAACGGCGAGCGCGCGAGCGAGCGTATTCCATCGCAGCCGATGGTGCGGTTGTCGTTGAGGTGGAGTGCCCGCAATTTGGCGAGCGACCGGGCGTTCGCGAGCATCTCCGCGCCGCCGTTACCGATGCCGTTGAAGCTGAGATCGAGCGATTCCAGCTGCTGCAAATGCGGCGATCGCAAGAGCAGGTTCAGGCCGCCGTTGCCGAGGTCGTTGCCGCAGAGGTCGAGTTCGCGGACCTGCGCGAGCGCCGGGCACTGCGCGAGTTTGTCCATCTTGGCTCCGGCGTCGAGGAACTTCACCCGGCGGATGGCGGTGTCGCGAAAGAGCCGGTTGCCGCGATCGCAGAAGACTCGCGCATCGACCGACACGGTATCGAGTATCCCCCGGCGAAACTCGCATCCGGACACGAGTTCGCGCAACGGTTTCGTCCATTCGGCGTGGAAGCGGATCAGCAATTCGTTCTGCCGGCGGAGCAGCGATCGCTTTTGCGCGTGGTCGTCATCGAGCCGGGCGATGGCAATTTGCAAGCGGATAAATTCGGATCGAGCGATGTCGGTCGGCTGATTCGATTCGCCCAAGTAATCGGCATAGATGAGGCGCGGGCCATCGTCGGCGAAGGCCGCGCGGATCGGATTCAAGAAGGCCACTTCTTCGGCGGTCGTCGGCATGGCACCATCACACACCGCCCGTCGGTCACCGTCAATAGCTGAAGCGGACGCCGAGGCGGTCGCGGAAGATCGCCAGTACTTCGGGGGCGATGTCGATGCCGCCGCAATCGAGTTCGCATAGTGGCGAAAGATATTGCGATTCCGCAAGGGGGCGGAGAACGGCGCCGCCCAGCAGGGGATTGGCCGAGAGGTCGAGCCAGTTCAGCCGAGCGAGTCTGGATGAACCGGCCAAGATCTCCACCGCACGAGTACCGAGACGGCAGTTCCCGATGCCCAGACCGGAGAGCCGCCACGAAGGCGAGTTGAGTAAATAATAGACGCTCCGGTGCGTGATCAGGTTGTTGCTCAGGCCGAGGATTCGAATCCGGGCGAGTTCGGGGCATTCGGCCAACTCTTTGACTCCTTCATCGGTGATCCAGTTCCCGAAGTTCCCTTCGCCCCGGTCGTTGTTATTCGCCAAGTGCAGCGTCCGGAGATTTTGGAATCGTCCGCACTGCGCGAGAACTTGGCAGGACGCATCTTCCAAATAATTCCCCGAGAGCGCGAGCCACGTCAGCGATTCGACCCACGGTGCATCGCAGAGCAGTTGCACGCCTTCGGTGCGCAAATAATTGTCGGCGAGATCGAGCAGCCGCAATGCCGGTGGACCTCGGCTTTTGCAAAGTGGTTCGAGCGTGCTCGCGGGGATCGTGCCGCTGTGCGCGCGGAGGTGGGTCGCCCGACTCCAGAATGCAGAATCGGCCAGCACTTCCATATTCTTCCGGGCGCTGCCGGAGCCGTTGATTTCGAGCTTCGTCAGCGATTCGAGCGACCTCGTCTTCAATAGCGGTTCCAGTGAAATACCCGCGAGCGCCGTACCGGAGACATCGAGCGATTGCAGCCGCATGCCGGGTGAGGCGTTCTCGAAGGCGCGATAAGCATCGGGACCGATGGGGTTATCGGAGATGTCGAGTCGGCGGAGCGGAGCGCAGTTGCAACCGGACAGCAGTCGATCGAGTTTAACGGATGAAATGTCACGCCATCGCAAGCCGAGTTGAGCGACGACATGGCGATTCATGATGTCGTACAATGGCAGCAGCGAAAAGGAGTCGGGTTGCAACCGAGCGCTCCCGCCGAACTCGATATTGTCCAAGGGCAGACCGACATGATTTTGAAGTACGGTGCGGATTGTCGAGAAAGGAAAGAGGACGCCGCCCAGATCGAAACTGCGGAAGCGGGGACGTCCCAGAGCCGCCAAACGCAATTCGATATCCGATAGTAGCCAAGGCGAATCGCTAAAATCGTAGTGTCGGATGAGGGACAAACTACCATCCGAGATATTTGCGAGAACTGCGTCGTCCACCGCATCAGGTCCGTACATAGCGCGGAGAGTCGAAATCGGCTGCTCCGCGAACAACCTCACGGCTTCATCGGTGTCGATTCCGCCATCCGTCACATCCTCGATGAATCCGCGCCGCCAGACCCATTCGCGCAGTCCTGCGGGCGCCGTGAACCACGCCCGTTCGTTCGTTGCCAGAAGAGCGTGCTCGCGATCTTCCAACTCCCGAAACTGCGGATCGTGCTCATCGGTTCGCGCCAGTTGGCACTGCACGCGGATGAACTCCCCGCGGTCGGCGTCGCCGGTTTCGTCGAGGAAATCGGCGTAAACCAACCGCGGGAGGTCGTCGTCTGGATTCGCGATGATCGACTTCAGAAACGCATCGTGTGGCATGCTTTCATTAATAGTCCGCGGGTGGCACGAGGCCATCGCTACGGTGGGCCAGTTGAC